>WLRX01000072.1 GCA_009706135.1 Actinomycetota bacterium | reverse complement strand
GGATTTCGTGGCTGCAAAACCTGGCTGAACAGCGAAAAGTGAAAGTACGGAAAGTACTGCTAAGAATCGCTTGATCGTTCCGTGGCTTCTCATTGGAATGGCCTCATTTCTTTGTATTAATCCTCGCGTGCAAGCCCATACTCAGGAATAGGACTACCACCGCACGGGCATGTGACCGAGGTCGCTTTCAGCCTGAAAAACTCACATAGACCCCACAGGATTCTCGCCATTGTTTATTTACTTAGCAGGGTTTATTACGACTAGTTAATGACGTGGGGTCGTTAACAAAGTTCTTACCGGACGAAGGGGCAGTAAATGTCAAAGAGAAAAATGGCAACTGTTGTATTAACAACTGTTGCACTGACAGCCGGAAGTCTTGGAGTTGCAAATGCGGCTTCAAAAACTACTCGAACTGTCATTACCAAATCTGTGACAAAAGTTTCGCATTCAGGTGCAAAGGCACGTGGATTAGGTGGACCAATAGCTGCACTCGATGGAATTCTCGGTGGTTTAGTTACCAAGGGAACAATCACTCAGATTCAGGCAGATGCAATTAAAGCGGCAGTAGTTGCTGCCGCAGAAACAGCAAAAGCCAATCGTCCTGGAGAATCAAAGGAGGCCAATCGTGCCGCGATGGACGCGTTGATCTCTTCAACTCTTGGAATAGATTCAGCGACAATTAAGTCGCGATTGATGGCTGGAGAAACTCTTGCAGCAATCGCGGGTGCAAATAAAGATGCGCTAATTGCAGCCATGGTTACCGAGCGCACAAGAAAGATTGATGCAAAAGTGTCTGAAGGAAAAATTACTGCTGAACAAGCTGTATTTTTGAAATCAGATCTTGTTGCGCGCGTGACTGCACAAATTAATGAAGTCAAGGGCAAGCGTGGAGTTGGTGGACCAATGGGAGCGCCTGCTCCGCTTGGGGCTCCAACAAACTAAATATTCGTATCTCCTCCTTACGGGTAAGAAAGGCCCGCTACTAAGAAATTAGTGGCGGGTCTTTCATTTTGTACCTCTGCGCATGAGAGTATTTCGCCATGCGCGTACATATTGGTAGCGATCATGCTGGCCTTGAATTAAAGAATTCACTCGTCGAACATCTCAAAAGTTCTGGGCACGATGTAATCGATCATGGACCACATGTATATGACGCACTAGATGATTACCCAGTTTTTTGTATTCCAGCAGCACAAGCAGTGGCCAATGAATCTGGTTCATTCGGAATTGTCTTAGGTGGTTCTGGAAATGGCGAACAAATGGCTGCCAATAAAGTTAAAGGAATCCGTGCTGCACTGGTCTGGAGTGTTGAGACGGCGAAGTTAGCTCGCGAACACAACGATGCAAATGTCATAGCAATTGGCGGACGGATGCACCCGATAGAAGTGTGCAAAGAACTTATTGACGTATTTTTAGCAACGCCCTTTAGTAATGATGAGCGCCACATTCGACGAATCGGACAAGTTTCGAATTTCGAAACCAAGGGTTCAATTTAACTTTTCGCTATGTAGTGAAAATCGCTGACGCGGTGTTCTTTAGCCAATCCTTTGCCTTCAAACTTTGTATATGGACGCCACTGCGGTCTTGGGACTTCTCCCCCAGTAAATAGAGTGGAGAGTGCAAATACTCCTTGTATTGACTCAGCGTATGGAACCCAGTCTGTTGCAATATTTATGTAACCACCTGATTTAAGTTTGCGATGGATTAAAGCGAGAAATTCTGCGTTCACGATGCGCCGCTTGTTGTGTTTCATCTTTGGCCATGGATCTGGAAAAAATAGGTGTAATCCATTGATGCTGCGATCAGTAAACATAGTTTGAAGGATTTCAATTGCATCTCCTTCAATGATTCGAACATTTCTTAAACTATGTTCTTCAATCAGAGAAAGTAATTTTCCAATTCCAGGTGGATGTACTTCGATGGCGATGTATCCATTATCAGGATGGGCTTTGGCTATTTCAGCCGTTGCATCCCCCATGCCGAAACCGATTTCTACGATTATTTCTTTCGACCTTGGAAATAACTCTTCAATATCTACTGAGATACCGGCAATAATTCCAAATTCATCCCACGAACGTTCAAGAGCAGCATTTTGTGCCCGAGTCATCCGTTTTCCGCGTAAGCGAAAGCTCTTGATCCCAGAATCCTGAATCCCTTGGCGTTCCACTAGGTAACTCTTACATGCTTAGATATCAACCTGAAATCACACACGATAATTATTAAGAGGAGTTTTTGTGCCAGGCATAAATCTGACCCGCGACGAAGCAGCTACACGCTCTACCCTGGTTAAAACCCACAGTTATCGAATTGATCTTGATCTGACAACAAGTGCTGAAACTTTTGTTGCAAAAACTACGGTGAAATTTTCCGGACTAAAACCTGGTCAAAGCACCTTCATTGATGCAGTCGGAAAGCGCGTACTCTCTGCCACTCTCAATGGAGTTGCATTCGAAGTTAAGGATTACGACGGAGAAACGATTCACCTTCCAGCGCTGGCTGCTGAAAATGAGTTGTCCTTAGAAATCGAAGCTAAGTATTCAAATACGGGCGAAGGATTACACCGATTCGTAGATCCAGCAGATAACGAGGTGTACCTGTACACCCAGTTTGAAACGGGAGATGCTCGCCAGATGTATGCCTGTTTTGATCAACCAGATCAAAAAGCAACTTTCACAATTAGTGCGATTACTCCAAAGCATTGGGAAGTCATCTCAAATTACGACATCGACTCTGTAACTGATGTTGGCTCTGATTCGAAATTGACTCAATTTAAAGAATCGCAAGTAATTTCAACTTATGTGACCGCGATTGTCGCTGGTGCATATCAGTACGTTAAAGATGAATATGTTGGAGAAAAAACAATCCCACTAGGTATTTATGCTCGTAAATCATTTTTCAAGTACGTCGATGCAGACAATATTTTTAAGGTAACTAAGCAAGGTTTTGCATACTTTGAAAAAACTTTCGGTCTGGCATACCCATTTGGTAAATACGATCAACTTGCCGTGGCTGAATACAACTGGGGCGCCATGGAAAACGTTGGGTGCGTAACTTTCCATGAAGATGTTTTGATTTTTAGAAGTAAGGTCACCGAGAGCAAGCATCTTGGTCGTGCCAGCACAATTTTGCATGAAATGGCGCACATGTGGTTTGGCGATCTTGTCACCATGGCATGGTGGGAAGATTTGTGGCTAAACGAATCATTCGCTGAATGGGCTTCATACATGGCAACGAGTGAGGCAACTCAATACACAACTGCGTGGACCGAGTTCAACGCGCTACGTAAAAATTGGGCATACCGCCAAGATCAACAATCAACCACACACCCAATTGCAACAGAGATGAAAGACCTAGAAGATGTAAAAACAAACTTCGATGGGATTTCTTATGCCAAGGGTGCATCAGTTCTTCAACAATTAGTTGAGCACGTTGGGCGTGAAAATTTCATAAAAGGTCTGCGTATTTATTTCACAAAGCACGCCTTTAAAAACACAACTCTTAATGACCTGATGGTCGAATTAGAAGCCACTAGTGGCCGCGATCTCAAGCCATGGGCAGCAACTTGGTTAAAGACTGCCGGTGTAAATACTTTGCGTCCTGAAATCGAAATTGAATCAGGAAAGTATAAAAAATTAGCAATCAAACAAGAAGCGCCAACAATGCCAGTTGGGTCTAAAGAGTTACGTCCACATCGTTTGAGAGTAGCTTTATTTGATATTTCAGGTGATGCACTTGTTAAGAGAACAAGCGTTGCTCTCGATGTTGCAGGGGCCACAACGGAGGCCACGGAGTTACACGGTGAAAAAGAAGCAGATTTGGTGTTGATCAATGACGGCGATTTGTCCTATGCGAAACTTCGCTTTGATGATCGCTCTATTGCAACATTGAAATCACATCTCGGTGGCTTAAATGAACCACTTGCCCGTGCACTTATCTGGGCATCGCTGTGGGATTCAGTGAGAGATGGCGAACTCAGCGCATCTGATTACATCGCAATTGCACTTAATGCACTCGGAACAGAGAGCGATATTTCTATCGTTTCTGCTACCAATGCCAATATTGAAACAGCGATTTGGTTTTACGCATCTCCTGCTAATCGGAATGCACTTCGTGCAACTGTCTCTGATGCGCTCAATAAGTTCCTTAAGGCCGCACCCGCCGGAAGTGATCATCAACTCGCATTTGCACGCGCATTTGCAGAATCCGCAGCAACTGATGCACAAGGCAAAGAGATACTAGAAATTCTAAATGGCTCCATCAAGGGTCTAACAGTTGATGCCGAGATCCGTTGGCACCTTCTTATCTGCGCTGTGAAACGTGGACTACTTGGTTCATCAGATATTGATGCAGAAGTTGCGAAAGACAACACTGCTCATGGAAAGCAATACGGAGCACTTGCTCATGCTGCAATCCCAACTACTGCTGCAAAAGAATCGGCATTCAAAGCAGTTACATCGGCAAAATTAAGCAACACAATTCACTCATACACTTGCCGTGGATTTAACGTTGCGATGCATTCGGAGTTACTCGCACCATATACAGATCAATACTTTGCAATATTGATCGATCTCTGGACAACTGCGGGCTATGAAATCGCAGAAACAACAGCGACGATGCTATTTCCGAGTTTCATTGTTACCGAAGAAACTTTGGCCAAAGCTCAGAAGTGGCTAGATGTAACTGGTAAGGATGCAGCAAATGCGCTTCGTCGTGTGATTATTGAAGGTCGAGATGCACTCGCACGTTCATTGCGAGCACAAAAGAAGGACGCCTAATTACTCGATGTGAGTGATTACTGATTTTGCACTCTTCTTGCGCTGCGCTGTACCCGCATAGGCAATAAGTGAAATCACCAGAAAGAGTCCGATCGGAACAATTACGAAAGTAATGATCGTATCTAGGGCGCTTAATGCGGGACCTGGAATCGTTCCATCTTCTTGATTGATCATGCGCAAGCCCGAAACGAAGTTGATTAACATATAGATAAGTCTAAGTTATTTAGGCAGTTGCTGCTGCCACGCCAAATGGTTCTAGATATGGCAGCCACGTCTTATCGGTGCGACCCGTTCCAAGAATTCTCCATGCGGCTCCAACTGGTTCGCGTGGAAGTGTG
>WLRX01000071.1 GCA_009706135.1 Actinomycetota bacterium | reverse complement strand
TATTGATCTAGGGGATGCGAGCCTTAGTTGTAAAGCCTCATAATCTGAACGAGCTCATTTGAGTTTCATATCTTTCGCATCCAATTCGTTTGGTTGTTCCGTTAGCTTTAATGCGTATTTAAATGCGCCTCGAGAAATCGCAGTTGCTAGGCAACTCTGATGCACCCAAGCGCCTCTTCCAGGAAGTGATTTTTTGTTATCCAAGACAAGTGCCCCATCAATACAAACCACTCTCAAAAGAGATGTTGGACTCGATTGTTTTCGGCACGTAATGCATGTTCGTATCGAATTGATACTCACTGCTGCTGCCAATCCCTCGAATTCAACACGCTTACTGTACCGCTTACGCGCTCCTTTATAGAAATTCTCACTCAGTTGCAGGCGTATCGGGATGGATATCTATGCGCCAGCCGGTAAGTCTGGCAGCCAAGCGAGCGTTCTGCCCATCTTTACCAATTGCTAGCGAAAGTTGATAGTCAGGTACCGTCACTTTTGCACTTCGCGAAAGTAGATCTGTAATTTCTACTCGAGAGACCTTTGCTGGTGCTAAAGCGTGCGCGACGAAAACAGCTGGATCTTCTGACCAATCCACGATGTCAATTTTTTCTCCATGTAACTCATCCATCACGGCACGTGCGCGAGATCCAACAGGTCCAATGAGTGAACCTTTAGGACTCACACCAGCGCGATGTGTGCGAACTGCAATTTTTGTGCGATGCCCCGCTTCGCGTGCCACGGCCATAATTTCCACAATTCGATCAGTGATTTCAGGAACTTCTAATGCAAATAATTGTTTAACAAGTGCTGGGTGCGATCTAGAAAGCATCACTTCTGGTCCTTTTAAACCTTGCTTAACTTCAACTACAAAACATTTAATGCGATCACCATGTTGATAAATTTCACCAGGAACTTGTTCCTGAGGTGGAATTTTTCCTTCCACTCGTCCAAGATTCACATGAATCATTTTTGGATCTCGACCTTGCTGTACAACACCAGAAACGACATCACCAACAGATGCTGTGAACTCCCCGACGATTTCGGCATCGTTAACCTCACGCATTTTCATTTTGATAACCTGGCGTGCAGTTGAGGTTGCAATGCGAGTAAAACCATCTGGTTCATCTCGATCTTCAGAGATTTTCTCACCGAGTTCATTAAAAGTTGGTACAAGTATTTGAATTTCACCGGTTTCGCGATCAAGAAAGGCACGAGCCTGCCGTTTAGCTTCTGGAATTTCGTTGTAGGCAGTAAGTACGCCCATTTCAATCGCAACGACTAGTTGCTCAAAAGATATTTTTTTCTCTGAAGTCAATTCCGTAAGAGCTGCAATCTCTACATTCATCAGAGATCGCCTTTGCGATTAAACTCTATTTCAACTGTGGCACGCTTAACATCTGCAAATGCAATAGTGTGTTCTTTGGATTTACCCTTGATGTCTTCAATCAAAATTACGTGAGTGTCTTCGATAGTAGTGATTCTTCCATTAACGACAGAACCATCCTGATTTACAACTTTAACTAAACGATTGAGATTTTTCTGCCAATGGCGAGAAAGAGTGAGTGGACGATCGACTCCAGGTGACGTGACTTCTAAAGTAAAGGCGGTTTCGTCCATGAACTCTGCAGAATCTAAGAGCTCTGAAATGTCTCGAGAAACACTGGTCACTTGATCTAAGTTAAGTGGAGTCTGTCCATCGACGATGCACGTGATGATTCTGTGCTTGCCGGGTGAAAGAACATGAACATCTTCAAGAAAGAAGCCAGCGCTTTCAACAACTGGTTGTACCAGCTCAGTTATTTTCTCACTGAGAGACATTTTATTCTTCTTTCTATTAAGTTGTAGGTAAATAATAACCTGAAAATTCTAAACTTACCAATTCTTTATAGTGTCTATTCCCACTTTCACAATTAGAGCAAGAGTTACAAAGAGAAATACCTTTCGAATCAAAGTAGAGCCACCGCTAATTGCCAAGCGCGCTCCCATTAATCCCCCGATGATGTTCGCTACTGCCAAGACAAGTGCCACCTGCCAAATAATTGCTCCGTGAAACCCGAAAACCAGTATTGCGCCTAGGTTTGTTGAAACATTAACTACCTTGGCAATCGCTGAAGCGCTTAAAAATGCGAATCCCAGGTAAACCAATGTCAACATTAAAAACGAACCTGTGCCAGGTCCAAAAATTCCATCATAAAAACCGATTACCAATCCCGTAAGTACAGAAATTGAAAAACGCTTCTTAGTTTCATGGCGAAGCTGTTCTATTGCACCGAGATCTGGTTTGCGCCATGTATATATCGCAACAGCCACAAGCAGAATAAAAACTATAGGTCGCATTGATTGCGTTGGAATTTTCGAGGCGCTGAGTGCTCCAAGTACTGAACCGGCGAACGCAGGTACAGCCATTGAAGCCAAGAATTTTGCATCCGTTTTAACTCTTCGCCTATACATCAGAGCAGATGCGCTCGTGCCAAAAATTGAAGCAGCTTTATTGGTACCCAACACTTCCACAGTACTTGCTTGCGGTAATCCGATTAAAAGTGCGGGAAGTTGTATGAGACCACCGCCACCAGCTATTGCATCGACCAATCCTGCGCTAAATGCCGCAAGAATAAGAAAGAAAATAGTTGCTTGAGAAATATCACCGAACATGAGTTAAGAGAGTTTTAATAGCAACGATGCGATGTTTTTAACGGCGTCGGCAACACTACTCTCTGACTTTTCGCCACTCTTCCTGACACGAATTTCGATGTTTCCTTGTTCAAGAGCTTTACCCACAACGATAATAATTGGAATTCCTATTAGTTCGGCGTCTTTAAACTTAACGCCAGCACTTGGATCTCTGCGATCATCTAGCAGAACCGAAATGCCTAACTTTTCTAACTCCAGGCCAATATTTTCTGCAACATCAAAGGGTTTGTCTTCTTTTCCAGTTGCAACGATATGAACTTTCGCGGGTGCTACTTCAATAGGCCATGAAAGACCGATTTCATCGTGAGTTTGTTCGGCAACGGCGGCAACCGCGCGCGAAACACCAATTCCATATGAACCCATTGTTACAACTTGTGCTTTCCCGTTTTGATCTAAAACTGTGAGATTGAGCGCCTGCGCGTACTTACGACCTAATTGAAAAATATGTGCAATTTCAATTGCACGGTCAATAATTACAGGTGCTTTGCAGGATGGACACGCATCACCGGCGCGAACTTCTGCAGATTCAACATATGCATCAGGTGTGAAATCTCGACCATTAACAACGTTTCGAGCATGGCAATTTTTCTTGTTAGCACCGGTGACCCATGAAGTACCTGGAGCAATTCGTGGATCTGCATAGAGCGTTATTCCAAAACTTTTAGCATCTTGTGGCCCAATATAACCTTTTACAAGTTTAGGATTCTTTGCAAAATCCTCTTCTTCGAAAATTCTCAATTCAGAGACACCGATTAAATTCGCTTGTAGGCGTTTTATATCTACTTCGCGATCTCCCGGCACTAATACAGCTATCGGTTTGTTATCTGCCATCAACAGAACATTTTTTAGAGTATCGGCGCCCGTGTATCCGCCGCCGTATTGTGAGTTCAGCACTTCAACTAGTGAATCAATCGTTGGCGTATTTGGGGTATCTAATACTTCAAGTGCCGGAAAATCTTTGTGCGCAGGTGCATCAATAAGGGTTTTCATTGCCTCAACATTTGCAGCATAACCACATTTTTCGCAGAGTACGTATGTGTCCTCACCTGTTGGACATGGGGCTAGAAATTCTTCAGATTTAGATCCCCCCATTGCACCAGCCATTGCACTGACAATGTTGTAACTCAAACCTAGGCGCTTAAATGTTTTTACATAGGCATCCCGATGATTATTGTAAGAAACATCCAAACCTGCATCATCGATATCAAAAGAATAAGAGTCTTTCATTACGAATTCTCGACCTCGAATGATTCCGCTTCGTGGGCGAGGTTCATCACGATATTTTGTTTGAATTTGATAGAGCGAAAGTGGTAAATCTTTATATGAGGAGTACTCGCCTTTGACCATCAGCGTGAACATCTCTTCATGAGTAGGACCTAGCAAATAATCTGTGCCTTTGCGATCCTGGAGTCGAAAGAGTTCCGGTCCATATTCACTCCAACGATTTGTCTCTTCGTAGGGTTCTTTTGGAAGCATCGCAGGAAAGTGAACTTCTTGAAAACCTGCTGCGTCCATCTCTTCACGGACAACTCTTTCAATATTTCGAAGGGTTATGTATCCAAGTGGTAACCAAGAATAAATACCTGCTGCAATTCGTCTAATGTATCCCGCTCGAACTAAAAGTTTGTGGCTTGCAACTTCGGCATCGGCTGGATCATCGCGCAGTGTGCGCAAAAAGAGTGACGACATTCGCAACATGGTGCGAGCCTACCTGAGGGATGGCGTGAGTTGTGTGAGGTTAGTGAACATCAACGGATGGTTCGCCCGAAGCGACACCCGCAGCTTCCATTTCTTCGGCTAAACGCATTGCTTCTTCAATCAGTGTTTCAACAATTTGTGCTTCTGGAACAGTTTTAATTACTTGACCTTTAACAAATATTTGTCCCTTGCCATTACCGGATGCAACACCAAGATCTGCTTCTCGGGCCTCTCCTGGACCATTAACTACACAACCCATGACAGCAACTCGAAGTGGCACTGTCATACCTTGCAATCCTGCTTGAACTTTTTCAGCCAATGTGTAGACATCAACTTGGGCGCGACCACATGATGGACATGAAACAATCTCTAATTTTCTCTGACGCAAATTAAGTGATTCAAGAATTGAAATACCAACTTTTACCTCTTCCACCGGTGGCGCTGAAAGTGAGACACGAATCGTGTCTCCAATTCCTTCAGAGAGTAAAATTCCAAATGCAGTTGCTGACTTTATTGTTCCTTGAAAAATTGGGCCAGCTTCTGTGACCCCTAAGTGCAATGGATAATCGCACTTAGCTGCTAATAAGCGATATGCATTTACCATCGTCACAGGATCATGGTGTTTGACAGAAATTTTAATATTTGAAAAACCATGCTCTTCGAAGAGACCAGCTTCCCAGAGTGCCGATTCAACAAGTGCTTCTGGAGTTGCTTTTCCATATTTAGCAATTAACCGAGGATCAAGAGAACCAGCATTT
>WLRX01000070.1 GCA_009706135.1 Actinomycetota bacterium | reverse complement strand
TTGCCTGATCGGATTATCCCGGCTATTCGAAAATCTCTTGATAAAGGGACAGTTTTGTTTCTTGTTCCAAGAAAAGGTTACGCAAATGCTTTGCTCTGTGCGAAGTGTAGAAATATTGCAATCTGCAAATGCGGTGGAAGACTATTAGTATCTAGTCAAACTTCCGATCCTCAGTGCTCTGTTTGCAGCACCTCGGTCAAGGATTGGCAATGCAAATGGTGTACAGGAACAAAGCGTTATGTCGCAGCAAGAGGCATTGATAGATTTCACGAAGAAATAGGCAGAGCATTTCCAAATATGTCGATTCAGTTATCAAGTGCTCCAAATATTTTAGAAGAGGTAGCGGAGAAAACGAAGATAGTCATCGCTACAACCGGATCAATACCTGGGGGAATGAAAAAGTATTCGGCGGTCGTTCTATTAGAGGGTCAGAGATTCTTGGCTGCATCTTCTTCAAGGTTTGAAGAGTTAGTGTACGAATCGTTTTTCGAAGCAGCTGCCCATGTGAATGAAAAAGGGAGTGTTTTTATAGTTCTAGATACTTTTCATCCTTTAGTAGCTGCGATAACTAGATGGAATCCTGGACTTTTGGTAAAGAAAATACTACGAGAAAATGAAGAAGCTTTCTTGCCGCCATTTTCTTCTGTCGCAGTTTTGACGGTTCAAAAACAGGAATCGGTAATTTTGAAAAATGGATTAGCCAAGAGTATAAATGATGGACGCCTTCCAACGTCCTCTCAACTGTTTCTCTCTCAAGATGCTGATTTAGATGACGCAAGAATCCTTGTGAGTGTGCCTGCAGAGAACCGCGATATTCTGTCGGCTTTTCTATTGGAACTTTCGCGAAAAAGAGCAATTTCAAAGAAGAGTTTTGTCAGCATCGCACTAGATCCATTTACTCTGTTGCGTTAATTGAGTTGGTAGACTGCGGCCATGTCTATTCAACAAATACGCCTTTTCGGGGACCCGGTCCTCGTTTCACCAGCGTCTGCTGTCGTTGATTTCGACAAGGAACTTCGAAAACTAGTTCAAGATTTAACAGACACAATGATTGCAGCTCCTGGGGCGGGATTAGCGGCTCCGCAAATCGGTGTACCGCTGCGCGTGTTTGTTTGGGATGTTGATGAAGCCTTGGGGCATTTAATTAATCCAACTTTAGATCTCAGCGATGATGAGCAGGATGGAGAAGAGGGTTGTTTGTCATTTCCTACCCTGTCATACCCAACAAAGCGATCAATGAGAGTTGTCGCTAAGGGTTGGAATATGCACGGTGAACCCATCACCGTTGAAGGATCTGAACTTTTGGCGCGGGCCATTCAACATGAAACAGACCACCTAGATGGAATAGTTTTCATTGATCGATTAGATGAAGAGACCAGAAAAATTGCCATGAAAGAGATACGCGAATCAGAATGGTTTGGGCAAGCATCAAGTACGGGAATAACTCCAACAATTAAGGTTTCTCCTCATAGTATTCCTGGAATAGGGTTGTAGTGATTGTTGCGGTTGCAGCTACGGCAGATGTAGCAATCCCAACTCTAGAGTGGTTAACAAAATCTGAGCATCAACTTCTTCGTGTTATTACAACACCGGACTCAAAAACTGGTCGAGGCAAAGTGATAACTCCTTCACCTGTTTCGGCATGGGCGGATGCACGCAATTTAGAAGTTATGAAGCCAGATTCGCCAGAAGAGATGATGATTGCCTTTAAAGGCGCGGATATTGTTTTAGCAATTGCTTATGGACGTATTTTAACGAAAGAAGTTCTCGACATTTCGAAGCATGGTTTTCTTAATTTACATTTTTCACTTCTGCCTGCCTACAGGGGAGCAGCCCCAGTACAAAGATCAATTCTCAACGGTGATGTAAAGACAGGAATTTCTATCTTTAAAATTGATGAAAATCTGGACACAGGACCCATTTACATACAAAAAGAATTCGAGATTCCTGAAAACTATACGACTCAAGAGGTTTTGCGTGATCTTTCAGATCTTGGTGCATCATCATTTCATACGGTACTCAAAATGATTGAACAAGGAATTATTCCAATTGTGCAGAGCGCCGAAGGAGTTAGTTTTGCACCGAAAATTACTAAAGAAGAAGCAAAAATAGATTGGAAATTACCTGCCAAGAGAATTACTGATTCAGTCAGGGCCTTTACACCAAACCCCGGTGCATGGACTTCACATAAGGGTTTGATTTTGAAAATTACTGAAGCGGCTCGTAATAGTACTGATCAGAAACTGCAGCCAGGTGCGCTAGCTGTTGTAGAAAAGAAGCTATTTGTTGGAACGGCAACTGAATCTATTGAGATTCGCAGAATTGTTCCTGCGGGTAAGAAGGAAATGAGCGCATCAGATTGGATTAATGGGGCACGTTTAGTTGAGGGTGAAGTTTTTGGATAAACCAGCTCGCAAGAGTTTTAGTGCTCCCAAGCCTGATGCGCCGCGCTTGCTGGCCTATGACGTTTTACATGAAGTAAACCGAAATGGTGGTTACTCAAACTTATTGCTGCCAAAAATACTTTCAAAATCTCAGATGGATGAACGAGATAAAGGTTTTGTAACGGAGTTAGTTTACGGAACTCTACGCATGCAAGGAAGGCACGATTGGATACTAGCCCAAGCAAGTGATCGACCGTGGCAAGAGGTGGACCCTGCCTTAGTAGATGTCGCACGTTTGGGTGCACATCAACTCTTTGAGATGCGCGTTCCAACCCATGCTGCTGTGTCAGCAACAGTTGAATTAGGCAGAAAAGTGTTGGGTGAGTCTAAAGCGTCGTTTTTAAATGCGATTTTAAGAAAGGTTAGCCAAAAGAGTCTTGATGAGTATGTATCTGAAATCGAGCTCATTAAAGATGATTTCAAAAGGTTTTCAATACTTTATTCGCATCCTGAATGGATCATTAGTGCATATTTAGATCAGCTTGGAAACTTAGATGAAGTTCGAGAACTTCTGATTGCTAATAATATTGCGCCAAGGCCCACTCTTGTATCGTGGCCGGGACTTAGTACCCAAAATGATTTAGTTGATGTTGGTGCAACTGTTACGCCTTTTTCACCGTATGGCGCAATCTTTGATGGTTCACCTGCCTCCTTGGATTTGATAGTTCAAAGAAAAGCTGGTGTTCAAGACGAAGGTTCTCAACTAGTTGCTGATATTTTTTCACAAGTAGCTGCAGATCAAGGATCATGGCTTGATTTATGCGCCGGTCCAGGGGGCAAGGCAGCTTTGTTGTCATCAATTGCCAAATCTAAGAATATTGAATTTAGTGCCAATGAAATATCTGAAGTGCGCGCAAAATTAGTCCGTCAAGTTGTGCAAGGCGCTGAGGTAAGCACAATAGATGCCCGTGAATTAGCAACGCTTGGGAAGCAATATGGTGCAATCTTGGCCGACGTCCCATGCACAGGATTAGGCGCGCTTCGTCGTCGGCCAGAAGTTCGATGGCGCAGAACTGTTGCAGATTTAAAATCATTAGTTATCTTGCAGGCAGAAATTATTGATTCGTCAATTGCCTGCTTAGCACCGGGTGGACTATTAGGATATGCAACTTGTAGCCCGCATCTATCAGAAACTCGCATCAATATTTCAGAGGCTCTAAAACGCCATCCGGATATGGAGATTGTAGACCTCACCGCTTTCATTCATCCCGAACTGCGCACAAGCGCATTGGATCGAGGTGCCTTGACTTTGTGGACTCACCGGCACAACACGGATGCCATGTTTCTCAGCGTTTTACGAAAGAAGAATTAGTATTGCTCCATGAATAAGTCAGTCCGAATACACCCGAGTATCTTAAATGCTGATCATTCAAACATATTGTCAGAAATCGACCGTGTTTCGAAAGTTTCAGATTTATTGCATTTGGATATTCTTGATGGAAAATTCGCACCAAATACATCTTTTTCGTGGGAACAGGCGCAATACATTATTTCGGGTTCAGCGATTCCTGTTGATGCTCATTTGATGGTTATTGATAGCGACGAACAAGGTCCGCGTTATGCAGAAGCTGGATGCCAGAGTGTGACGATTCATGTTGAAAGCACAAGAAATATTCGCAAAGCAATTAAAGATATTAAATCCCACGGTACTCGCGCTAGCCTTGCTCTTAAACCTGCTACACAGATTGAAGATTACAAAGATTTCTTAGATGAAGTAGACATGTTTTTGATTATGACTGTAGAACCTGGTTTTGGTGGTCAATCGTTTATATCTGAAATGATGGAAAAAGTTTCTAAAACACGCGAGTTAATCGGAAATAGGCCGATTTGGTTACAAGTTGATGGTGGGATATCAATGGAAACTATTGAAATAGCTAGCGCCGCTGGCGCCGATACTTTTGTAGCGGGAAGCGCTGTTTATAAGGCACAAGATCCAGCGGCAATGGTTTCCATTTTGCGTGATTTAGCAGCAAACGCGAAATAGATCTCTCTAGTAAACTAAAGGCATGAAAACCTTTGAATCTCTGTGGAGCGAGTTGGAGAGCATCTCTGTTACTCGTCCTGAAGGTTCAGGCACGGTCAAAGCACTCGATGCGGGACTTCACGCAATAGGAAAGAAAATTATTGAAGAAGCTGGCGAAGTGTGGATAGCTGCAGAGCATGAAGATAACGAAGCACTCGCTTTGGAAATAAGTCAGTTAATTTACCATCTGCAAACGTTGATGTTGGCCCGAGGCTTAACCCTTCAAGACATTTACAAGAATCTTTAGGAGATATCAATGTTAAGAGTTGCCATACCTAACAAGGGTTCACTCGCGGAAGACTCAATAGCCGTCCTCAAAGAGGCTGGATACAAGCAGCGAACCGATACTCGGGATTTGGTGTTAGTCGATATTGATAATCAGATTGAATTCTATTACCTGCGCCCTCGAGATATTGCACTCTATGTCGGTTCTGGTGAACTCGAAGCCGGAATAACCGGTCGAGATTTACTCATTGATTCCGAAGCGGCAGCAATTGAAACTTTAGCAATGGGTTTTGGTGGTTCTACTTTTAGATTTGCAGCACCAACTGGAAAGATTGCGAAAATTTCAGATATTTCAGGAAAGCGAATTGCCAGTGCTTACCCAGGACTGGTCAATGCCCACCTGAAATCTTTAGGAATATCCGCAACGGTCGTTCGATTAGATGGAGCAGTGGAGAGCAGCGTGCGCTTAGGGGTTGCGGATATGATTGCAGATGTCGTTAGTACCGGTAACACATTGCGACAAGCTGGATTAGAGATTTTTGGCGATCCAATTTTGGTCAGTGAAGCAATATTGATTACGCGTGAAAGCGAAAAAAGTAATCCATCGTTGCAGATCTTGCTACGTCGACTTCAAGGTGTAATTACCGC
>WLRX01000007.1 GCA_009706135.1 Actinomycetota bacterium | reverse complement strand
GTCATCATCATGACTACAAACCTTGGAACACGCGATATCTCAAAGAGTCTTGGACTTGGTTTTGCAAACACTGATGATGATCTAACAAATTACGAGCGCATGAAGGGCAAAGTCAGTGACGAACTTAAGTCACACTTCCGTCCAGAATTCCTCAACCGTATTGATGATGTCATCGTCTTCCACCAGCTCACGAAGGATCAAATTATTCAGATTGTTGATCTAATGATTGCAAACCTTGATGAGCGTTTACGTGCAAAAGACATGGGCATCGAATTAACAACGGCTGCCAAGGGATTACTTGCAGATCGTGGTTACGATCCACTACTTGGCGCACGTCCACTTCGTCGCACAATTCAACGCGAAATCGAAGATGCTCTCTCAGAGCGTATTCTCTTTAGCGAACTCAACGCTGGCGAAATCATCGTTGTAGATGTTGAAGGCGAAGGTGCCGAAGCTAAGTTCACATTTACAGGTGCACCAAAGTCTGCAACACCAGATTCACCTGAGAATTTAGCGGAAGCTCCAACCGCTTAACTAGGTAACGAGTATTTATTTCTGGCCGATTGGATTATCAACCCATCGGCCAGAAGTGTTTCTAATGCCTTTTCTACTTGTGATTCAAGTATCCATAATTTTTTAATCTCTTTTTCCGTGAGTGAATGATTATCACGAAGTGCTTGCACAATAATTCCGCGGCACTGTCTATCGGTGCCATTCCATGCTTGCGTGCGCTTTGGTTGATTTGATGGTGGGTAATTAAGAGATCTCCACTTACAGGAATCAGAGACCGGACATATTTCACACTTAGGTTTTTGCGCCGTACAAACAAGTGCACCGAGTTCCATAGTTGCTGCTGCCCAGATGTGTGCATTTTTCTTTGGCACTAACTCTGCTCTTGCTGCACGCTCTGTTTTATTTGGTGCGGTAGTTGGTGATTGAACACCGTCATATATGCGAGAGAACAAGCGGCGAATGTTGATATCTAAAACGAGTGAGCGCTCTTTGAAGGCAAATGCCATAACTGCGGCGGCTGTGTAATCGCCTACGCCAGGTAATTTACGTAGCTGAATTTCATTATCTGGAACCTTGTTATTGAAATCTGTCGCGATCACTTGCGCGCATTCGCGCAGGCGAAGTGCCCGACGAGGATATCCAAGGCGACCCCACTCTTTTATAACATCGGCCGGAGACGCTTTCGCTAAATCTTTTGGAGATGGCCAACGTTTCATCCAGATGTGCCAAGTGGGCTCGACTCGTGCAACTGGTGTTTGTTGCAACATTATTTCTGAAACCAAAATGCCCCATGCAGTTGTACTTCGCCACGGTAGATCACGTTTGTTCTTTTTAAACCAACTAGTGATCTCTTTTTCTAAATGGCTCATTCGCCGTTAATTTTTACCCTAGTCAGTGCTTGATCAAGACGAGAGACTTCTACGATTTCCATGCCAGCAATCTTTACATCAGAACCAGCAGGAACAAGTGCTCGTTTAAATCCAAGACGAAATGCTTCAGCAAGTCTGCGCTCTACACCGCTAACTTTTCTAATTTCTCCAGCTAATCCAACTTCACCGATAGCAACAAGATCTGCGGGTAGCGCTAAACCCTTTGCCGCAGATGCGACAGAGAGTGCAAGTGCGAGATCAGCTGCTGGTTCGGACATTTTCATTCCACCAACAGTTGCTGCATAAACATCGCGGCCGCCGACTTTTACATGTGCGCGTAATTCGAGAACAGCAAGAGTCATTGATGTGCGAGCAGAGTCCAAACCACTTGTAACACGTCTAGCGTTACCGAAATCATTTTCACGCCCCGCACTCACAAGAGCTTGTATCTCTGCAAGTAATGGTCTGCGTCCTTCTAGTGTGACGGTTACGCATGTACCAGGTACTGGTTCGCTGTGGCGAGAAGTAAAAAGTCCAGTCGGATCTAAAACACTTTCGATTCCTGTATCGCTTAAGTCAAAGCAACCAACCTCATCACTTGCACCAAATCTATTTTTAATCGCACGAATCAAGCGAAGACGCGAGTGACGCTCGCCCTCGAATTGCAAAACAACATCGACGATGTGTTCGAGCATGCGCGGACCTGCAATAGATCCGTCTTTTGTAACGTGACCAACTAATAGCAATGTAATGTCGCGATCTTTACAGATACGAATAAGTGCACCAGCAACTTCGCGAACTTGTGTGACACCGCCAGGTGCGCCATCTGCTGCTGCAGATCCAATTGTTTGAATACTGTCGATGATCAATAGTTGTGGTTTAACGATGTCAATGTGAGAGATGACAGCACTGAGATCTGTTTCGGAGGCTAAAAATAATTCGGGATCAATTGCTTTAATGCGTTCTGCGCGCAAACGAACTTGTGAAGATGACTCTTCACCACTTATGTATAGAGCGCGAATTCCCACTTTTGCTGTTTGTGCAGCAACAGAAAGAAGGAGCGTTGATTTACCAACACCTGGTTCGCCCGCTAATAAAATTGCGGCACCTGGAACGAGTCCGCCACCGAGAACCCGATCTAATTCGCTGACTCCAGTTGGTTTCGCGCTTGCTGCTGAGAGATCAACATCGCCAATTGGTGTCGCCTTATGTGTAACCGCACCCGGAACGAGTGATAGACGTTTAGGAGCGCCGATTTCTTCGACAGTGCCCCATGCCTGACACTCTCCGCAACGGCCGACCCATTTATTCGCACTCCACCCACATTCGGTGCAGCGAAACGGATCCTTCTCAACCTTTGCCATGGCGCTTAGCCTAGAGGCAAGTGCCGACTATTTGCCTGCCGCAATTGTTGCTGGGTGTTGAATAACAAAGAGCGGAAGTGAACGTTTTTGTGCATCTTTAATGCCGGCTATGCGCTGATCACATAGTTTGGCTAGAACCGCATACGCCTCTTTACCCATAAGTGCTTGGAGTTCGGTTTTATTTGAAATATAAACTGGTTCTTTTCCAACGTGAGCTTCAGTGTTGCTAGTGCAATACCAATCGAAATCTTCTCCGCCATCGCCCCACGCAAGACGCTCGTATTCTCCGATAACTGTTACGGAAATTTCGCGCTCGCCGAATTCGCGAACTTCATAAGAACGGCGAAGAGGTAATTGCCAACATACATCTGGTTTTGTATCTACGAAGTGAATTTTTTCTTTTTCTGCTAAGTGATGAAGAACGCAACCAAATGATCCAGTGAAACCTTCTGCTTCATGTCCCTTGCGATTCAGGAAGATGCACGCGCCATCAACGGTACGCGTCTTTCTTTCTTTATCTTCATCTTTTTCTGAAATTCTTAAATTTCCGCCAGATTTTTTTGGCTGTGCTTCATCAAAGAATTGCCACATTTGTGGTGTTAGTTTTTGAGCTGCAATTAATGTGCGAGCCTCATCTTCTTCATCTGAATACATTGCACCCTCTGTGCAGCAGCCATCATTTGGTCGATCTTTAAATACACCTTTGCAACCATCGCCATAAATACAGGTCCAGTTAGAGGTTAACCAAGTCAGGTCACACTTAAATATTTCTTCTGCATCATTCGGGTCGGTAAATTCAACCCAATCACGTGCGAACCCAGGCTTTATTTCAGACATAGTTGCAGAGCGTACAGGTATCCTTAGCAACATGAGTACCGAAACAAAGTCGCTACAACCTTCACAGGTTGGTGTTATCGGTGGAGGAGTTATGGGCGAAGCACTCATTGCCGCCCTCATTAAATTTGGTATCAAGGCCTCGTCAATTTGTGTCACTGAAAAGCGTGAAGATAGAGCTAAAGAGCTCATTGCAGGCTATGGAATCTGTGTCTGCGATCTTGCAACTAACGTCAGCGCCAGCGATGTCTTGTTATTGGTTGTAAAACCACAAGATATGGCATCAGTTTTAAATGAAATCAAAGAGTCAATCAAGGCTGGTGCGCTCGTCATTACATTTGCAGCGGGCAAGAGCACTTCATTTATCTCATCCAACCTGGGTACAGATAATCCTGTTATTCGAGTGATGCCAAATACTCCTGCACTAGTTAGTGTCGGTATGTCAGGCATGTCACGTGGTGCCGGTGTAAGCGATTCAGAAGCTGCATTTGTTAGCGCATTCCTCAGTGCAACCGGAAAAGTTGTTGAAGTAAGTGAAGATTTGCAAGATGCCATTACCGCAACGAGTGGATCCGGTCCTGCGTACTTCTTCGCATTCGCCGAACACATGATTCAAGGTGCCATAGCCCTTGGTTTAACTCAAGAAATAGCAACTATTTTGACAGCTCAAACAATGCTGGGCGCTGCAACATTGTTGGATCAATCTGGAAAAAGCGCAACGACTCTCCGTGAAAACGTAACTAGCCCCAATGGAACAACAGCTGCTGCTCTGGCATCTCTTAGCGAATCAGATCTCGCTGGCATTGTTACGAAAGCGATGAAAGCTGCGCGCGATCGTTCACAGGAACTCGCGTAATTACTTAACCGTGAAAAAAATTCTTGTCAGTTTTTTTACACTTTTACTTCTCTTGTCTTCTCACAATGCAACCGCGGCACCAAAATCAATTCTCGCAAAAGAGATGGTTGCAATAAATCTTGCTGCACCAGTTACCGCGGATACAAAAATGCTTGTGAGTGGTTCATCAATTATTTTGCTAAACGAATCAAATGTGCGTGCAATTGGGCCAGATGGAGTCGAAAAATGGAGTCTGGCATTGACGCAAGGAGTTTCTAGTATTGCAACTGCGCTGGCGACAGATAACTCAGGAAATATTTGGATTGCTGGGTCGAGTGCTAACGCACCGATTGTCATACCGGATTCAACAACAACGGCAGATCCAATTAATCCCGACAATGTCGTTGTTGATCCAAGAGTGCCCATTCGCTCTGATTTAACTATTGCAACAATATGGAAGATTTCAAACGTTGGCGCACCCATTTCGGTTTTTACATCAGAACCACTTTCGGCTCTTTTAGTGAACTCAATTTCAATAAACACAAAAGGAATTACTCTAGGTGGAATACGCGCAACTGATAATGGATACTCTGGGGTAATTATTAATTGCGATTTAGCAGGAAGATTTTCTAAACCTATTTTTCTTGGTACAAATGACACCAGCATTGATGTTGTAATTCGAGGGACCGATTCAAATGTGTATGCCATCGGTACGAGTACTGAAACTCTTTTGGGTAAGAAAGTAGCAGGATACCGCGATGGAATAATTGCAAAATACTCAAATACAGGAAAACTTGCTGCATTAGTGCGCAGCTCTGCCTCTAAGGCTAAACGCGAATGGATTTCTGCGACTAACTCATTGTTTTTAGCCGGATCTGTACAAACTGGTAAAAGGTTTGAAAGCGCATTAACAAAGTTTGCTACAAATCTTTCACCGACATGGACCTACAGATTTGCATCCACCGGCGCAACATATTCTGCACTTGGCCCAAGTGGTTCTCACTTCGCAGCGTTTGCTTCGACTTCTACAATAAAAGGAGTCTCAAATTGGAAACCGAGTAAGCCAACCGCACTTTTACTTATATTTGATAATAAGGGTGTTTTGGTCGACGCCAAAAGTGCCGTCGGGACACCTTTAGCCCTCGGATATTCAAAAGATCTAGGAATAGTGCTCATGAGTTCTAGCCAGACGGCAGTTTCGATTTTTCGCCTCACTTAGCGATAACCTACGTCCATACTGCAGCTGCTTTCATGTGGCTGCCAATATAAGAGAAAGCGTGACAAATGGGTTCCGTAATCAAAAAGCGACGCAAGCGTATGGCTAAGAAGAAGCACAAAAAACTTCTGAAGAAAACTCGTATCCAACGTCGAAACGCTAAATAATTACGCTGCCTTTAAAAGTACTAATTTACCTTTGATACCAGCGACTACATAACGAACTTTATTCAGTTTAATCCAAGCACTTGCTATTGGCTCTGTCGATTGCCAAGAAGATGCAAGGACAATTGATGATTGCCCTTTAGAAAACTTTGCGTAATCAATTGCGCAGAGACGACCTAAGCAATTAAAAAGAAGAGTTTTTAAATCACTGCTGAATAATTCATTAGGTGTTCCATAGTTTGAAGTTGACGTGCTCAAAACTCCGGTAGCCGTACTCAGATTCAGAGTTCGTATCTGCGTTGGATCTGGCATAGATATCACCGTTGCCGAGAACCATGAAGCCATAATTCCCTTTGCACTTTTAGCAATTTCGACGTCGTAACCAAAAATCGTTACATCTGTTGCAGGAGATTCGAGGGTTCGATATTTCCACCCACCTGGATCGAAACTTGTTCGGGTGGCGACTCGAATTTCTCCCGATGTTGCGTCTCGGTTTTGATTTATTGTCAAAACTGAGTCATAGATAACATACGTTTTATTTCTATCAACGAGTGCCTTCAAATGGAATGCAACATCGCCAGTTGTTCGAAAATCAGTTTTGCGATCACCATCGACCAATTCGTAATTCCAGTTACCGCCAAAGTTTTTGAAAGCGCCGAGTAATACGCCTTGCGTTTCATCTCGATAGAAAACTTGTATACCTTCGCTGGTTATTGCACAAGCATTCGAAACACTTACATTACTTGCTGTTGGTACGCGAATAATCTCTTCATACGGTTGAACTTTGGAAGCATTGCCATCAACAATTTCTCGAGAAATTTTAGGACCGTCCACTCTTGCGTACCGCAAATCATTATTAGTTTTGTCCGAATAAAAAATGTGTAGAGTTTGTTTCAGATTCTTGCCACTAGCGCACAATGAAATTTTTCCAGAAATATCACTATCAATTGTCTTAGTCTTCCAAACTTTGCCACTCCATGAGGCAAGTCGAAGCGTGGAGGAAATTGAATCAATGTATGCAATAACTGGTTTTCCATTCAAACTTGCTGAAGCAATTGAACGGGCTTCAGCTGCCGGATCAAGTACTTTCGAGCTCCATGAAGCGCGAGGAGTAACAGCCTTAAACATTACTTTAGGCGATGTTCCTTTTGAATTGGATGCAATTATTTCAAAAATATAGCTCGTACCATTTTTTAAGCCCGTAATCACTGCTGGGCTATCTGTGAAAGTTTTTTCTCTACCTGTATTTAAATTTTTGACTATGTATTCACTCACTTGAGTGGTTCGTGAATTAAATGGCGGGTCAAAAGTTAAAATTGCCGACGAGTCAGCAATCAACGCCTGAGGATTTAGAACTTCACTAGGTACCCCAGCTGCAAGCCCCGGCGAAGGTTTATTGCGAAGATCCTTCATCATTGCAAGCAAAATTGGTCCTGGCTCATTAAATACTTCGCCAGCTTGAAGATTTGGAGTCATTACTTCATTAATGCCAGAGTTTGTAAAAGTATTTTCATCTAAATGGCTAACTGATGAACCAGCGTCGTAATTAGAAGGCGTATACATGATTGGCTTTACACCTTGATTTGCAATTACACCTTCCGTTCCAGACCAAACAAGTTTAGTCGTTAGCGCTTGCCCTAATTCAAATGATGGTGAGGGTAAGTCAATCAATCGATTCCCATCGATAGTTTGCAAATAAGCATCAAAGGCTGTTGGTTGTTCGAGTATTCCAACGTTCTGACCTTTTGTACGATCGAATAGAAAGGAACTAGTAGAGAGAAATCCTAAACCATGTGCCAATTCGTGAAACATTACGGATTTTAAATCGTATTCATTTCGCGTGGGTTTTCCGAGCCCATCTAAATCCCATTCAGCTTCTGAATTAATTTGAATAATAACTTCTGGATTTTCTAAATCTAAATCTTTTCCAACTATTGCGTTCGCTAGTGCCGATGCATACCAAAGTGAAGAATCAGGTGCTCCGGCAAATCTTGCGTAGTAACGATCGGGTCGCGCGCTTCCCAAAACTTCGGTGGCACTAGAGCGGCCCCATGTTGCATCAACATTTATTTGCACCTTTGAATCAAAGTTTGCTGCCCATAAATCAATTGCAGCTTGAACTTGATTCTTAGCCCAGTCTGGAAAATTTTTGTAGTTCACGACAAACTTTGAACGTTTTTCTAAATTAGCTGATTGTGTTACAGGCACTGAAATTACTTTTGTACTCGCTTCTACTGCATATGTGTGGCCCCACACAGTTGATGGGGCAACTAATGGTGCAGCTTCGGCTGAGGGTGTGGAGAGCAAAGAAGCGAGAAGAATAAATAGAAGCCCCACTGTGGTGCGGGAGCTGGTTCTCGTTTGCATATGTGCAAAAGGTATCAGGGTGAGATGATTTAGCCATGGACGAGAGCGATGCAACCAACTTCGATGATCTTTATTCTCGGATGAAGGCTGAACGTCCAATTTCTCTAGATTTCTCACAAGAACCAAAGAAACCAGAACCAACTTTGGATGAAGCGCGTGATGATTTAGCAAAATCTGTCAGCGAAATTGCACACGCACTCTTTGCAAAAAAATTCGGTCCTCTCGTTGGTTCTGTAACACAGACCACAGTCAATGCTGTGCTCAAAGATCTCGAGAGCAATGCTTATAGATTAAAAGGTGATGTCACGCTCGTTGCCGAAGAGTTCATTGATCGAGCACTCAATAAGAAGCGGAAAAAATAGTTGTCTCAGACTTTGATAACTGTATTTTCTAGGCACGGCTGTCATCTCTGCGATGTTGCAGTTGAAATACTTGAATCTATGAAGAACGAATTAAATTATTCAATTGAAATTACCTATATTGATGGCAATTCTGAACTTGAAAAATTATACGGCGAACAAGTTCCGGTAACTCATATAGATGGTGAGCACCACGATTTTTGGCGCGTGGATCCGATACGTTTTAGAGCTTGCCTTGAAACACATCGTCAGCGTCAATGATTTTGTATGCATAACCTTGCTCGGCTAAGAATCGCTGACGGTTCTGAGCAAAGTCTTGATCAATAGTGTCGCGAGAGACTACTGAATAAAAAGTTGCACTTCGACCATCAGATTTTGGTCTCAAAATCCGACCCAGACGTTGTGCTTCTTCTTGGCGTGAACCAAATGCACCCGAAACCTGGATTGCAATAGTCGCATCTGGTAAATCAATAGAAAAGTTGGCTACTTTAGAAACTACTAAGCAGGTTAATTCGCCACTTCTAAATTTATTGAACAAAATCTCACGTTCTTTTATCGGAGTCTCACCCTTAATGAGTGGAACCCCAAGTACTTCAGATAACTCATCGAGCTGATCGATGTATTGGCCAATAACCAAGATTTGCTCTCCCGCATGATGTGCAACTAGTGATTCAACAACATTTCGCTTTGTACGCGTTGTTGCGCAGAATCGATACCGTTCTTCTGGTTCAGCCGTCGCATATGAAATCCGCTCAGTTTCACTCAGATTTACTCGCACTTCTACGCATTGTGCAGGAGCGATATATCCCTGAGATTCAATCTCTTTCCATGGAACGTCAAATCTTTTTGGACCGATAAGTGAAAAAACTTCACCTTCCATTCCATCTTCGCGAACAAGAGTTGCTGTTAGTCCTAAACGACGACGAGATTGGATGTCGGCTGTGAAACGAAAAATTGGTGCGGGTAACAGGTGCACTTCATCGTAAATAATTAATCCCCAGTCATGAGTGTCAAAGAGATCTAGGTGTGCGTACACGCCATCTTTTTTCTTCGTCATGACTTGATATGTCGCAATTGTTACGGGACGAATCTCCTTCTTCGCACCAGAGTATTCGCCAATTTCATCTTCATTAAGAGTTGTGCGCTTGAGTAACTCTTCACGCCATTGGCGTGCAGCAATTGTGTTTGTGACCAAAATAAGAGTTGTTGCCTTTGCGTGCGCCATAGCTGCAGCGCCAACAATTGTTTTTCCAGCACCGCACGGAAGTACGACCACACCAGAGCCGCCGTGCCAGAAACCTTCTGCGGCTAACTCTTGGTATGGGCGAATTTTCCAATCATCTTGCTTGAGAGCAATTTCATGTGCTTGCCCATCAACGTAACCTGCAAAATCCTCTGCAGGCCAGCCGAGTCGAAGAAGTGATTGTTTGATCTGGCCACGTTGACTTGGGTGCACAGCAATTGTTTCATTATCGATTCGCACACCCAATAACGGTGCAATCTTTTTTGCACGAATAACTTCTTCAAGGACTGCCGTATCGGTTGTAATTAGAATCAGTCCATGAATTGGATCTGCTTCAAGTCGCAAGCGACCATAGCGTGACATTGTTTCTGCCACGTCAACAAGAATTGAATGCGGAACGGCATAGCGCGAATATTTAATCAGTGTGTCGATAACCATTTCAGCATCGTGTCCAGCAGCGCGTGCATTCCAAAGCCCAAGATTTGTTAATCGATATGTGTGAATGTGCTCAGGGGAACGTTCTAATTCTGCAAAGGGAGCAATTGCACGGCGACATTCAGTCGACATCGAATGATCAATATCTAAAAGCAATGTTTTATCGCTCTGAACGATTAATGGCCCATCAGTCATTGAGTAGGTCCTTCACAAATTCATGTAAGAAAGTGCTGCGCTCTTCAAGAGCTTTAATGCTTATCCATTCAGTTGTGGCATGGGCGCCAGAGCCAACAGCGCCAAGACCATCTAGAACTTTGGCACCAGCAGCGGCTGCAAAGTTTCCATCGCTAGCACCGCCGACAGATGCATGACCAAGCGGAGGCATTCCTATACGAGCAGCAACTTTTTCTGCTCTTTCATAGAGTTCCATAGTTGAAGTTGTCTCAAGTGGTGGACGATTTAATCCACCAGTAACTTCTATGCGCGCTTCTGCATGTTGTGGTTTTAGTGCACGAATTGCGGCGTCAACGCGATTGATTTCATCAGTTGAAAATGATCGTGCATCAATATCTAGAACTGCGTAATCAGGAACTGTATTAGTTGAGTTTCCTGCTTTTACAAGTGTTGGAACCACGGTTGTTTGCTTCTCTTTATTTTCTAAGGCAGCAAGCGAAGAAATAATGTGTGCAATTTCGACTGTTGCGTTAATTCCTTTTTCTGGTTCGAGTCCAGCATGTGCTGCCCGGCCATGCACATGTACTTGATACATCGCTGTGCCCTTACGACCGGTTTTAACTTTTCCATCAATCGCTGCTTCAAGCACTAAGACAGCCTTTGCCTTTGATGAAACATCTTGAATTAACTTGCGAGATGCATGGCTTCCGGTCTCTTCATCAGTTGTGCCAATAAGTGCAACTGAGCCGCTAATTCCTTTGAGAGCAAAGAGAGCCTGAACAAATCCAGCTTTCATGTCATATGTTCCGGGGCCGCGAAGTACATCGCCATCTATTTGCCACACGGGAGTAAAGGAACCAATAGGCCAGACCGTGTCTAGGTGGGCAAGTAAAACAACATCAGGTTGCGAAGCGCCCCACCAAAAAACTGGACGTCCTTCTATTTGGCGAATCTCTGCCGGAGTTCCAAGTACACGAGTTGCAATATCACTTGCTAAATGAACAACATCGTTGCACGCACTGAGATCTTCAGTAGGAGATTCACATTTCACCAAAGCTTCAAGGGCTGCCAACATAGGGTTAAGTCTGCCGTATTCGGCTTGCTTCTCGCTTGTCATAGCGGTGCAACCCCCGTAATACGAGGAATTCTAAATGTCTGCATCTCGCCGGTGCCGTGATCGCGAGCAATCAGCGAACCGGCAGAGATTTTAATCGGATCAATTATGCGATGTGAAACCGCACCATTGTTATCTGCATATCCAATAGAGAGAGAACGTTGCTCTTGAATGTACTTGAGCAAAATATCAAGAGTTTCATTTGCAGTTGTGCGCGGCAATGCACCGAGTGCATTACTTGCAATATTGCGAAGCGTGCTCTGTTTGTGACTAGATTTTTCGCCAACACGAATTATGCGTATTGCTGCTGTGAGCGCAGCATCTGTTGGAACTTCTAATTCACCAATTATGCGAGGAGGACGTGGCTTGGATTGCGCTCTCGAAGACCGTGGCCCCGTGAGCAACATTCCATTAGTTGACTCTGCAGCAGGAAGATATCCAGCGTTACGCAACACATTCATAACATCATGGGCATCCATGTCACAAATCATTACTTCGGGTGCGATTCTGCGAAGAGATAAAATATCTAAACGCTTATCGCTAATTATTTGGGTGATAAGTGCAGGATCTTCACAGCGGACAAATGATGAAGTATTTCCAACTCTTAGGCGACCATGCTTCTTGGCAACATCTGAAATTAAATATTCAAGTGGTTGTGGAATTGGAGTCTTAGAAGTCTTGCGCAAGAAAGCGATAATTTCATCGCCCGTTTTACCGTGATCCAGTCCACGACGTATTGTTGTGTCAGTAAACCTGTACACAGTTGCACCGCCGCGACTTTCGATATCGCCAATGATTGCAAGGACTGCAGCAACATCATGAACAAGTGGTCCAGGAGCAATTGCTGTGTTATCGCTTTGAATAAGGATGTGATCAACCGGTTGTGGAAGATCTGTATTGATTATGTCTAGATCGGCACCCGCTAAAAACTCTTGTCCATAACTAGAAATAACACCTTGTCCTGTAATTCCAAGCCACTCTGCTTCGCGAAGAGTCCACTGCACCATTTCTTCTTGCAAACCTGGATTTCTCTTTGAAGGTGCACACCACTTAACGCGCTTGGTAAAGCTTTCTAACTCTGGCGCAACTTCTTTATTTTCTGCTAAGAGTTCTAAAACTAACGCGCGAGTACTTGCTGCATTGACTCGATCTAATTCTGGACCGAGTGCCGCCGTGTTCTTGGATTCAGCGCGACCAACTAATCCACTTACTCGAGATGTAATCAACCACGGCGCTGCAATCGCTTGCCATCTAGTTGATGCACTTTGTGTGAGCCAGATATCGAAATTATTTGTTGGCAAAATTTTGTCATCAGCATCAATAGTGACAAGTCCTGCCAGATAAACAAGTTCTGCAACGAATGCAGCACAGTTCTCATCAATACCCATATGCGTTGCAATAATTTTTAAGTCACGAACACCAAGACCACCAGCTCGCAATGCATCTGCTGGTTCTTGCGCCCAGTACTCGAGAATTTCATCAACCCAACGCAGGACTGTCGCGACGTTAGCAATCGCAGCGAGTTGAACATTTCGCATCTCTCGTTTAGTGCCCTTAATTTCAGGTGGTGTCATTTCACGCTCTTTGTGAACTTTTCCGCCACGCAAATAAATACCAACTTCGCGCGGAATAATTACCGTGCGTTGATCAAGTGGGACCATAAAGTTTTCTTCAAGCAACCATGTGACACCAGGACCAGGATTTTTAATATCTCCAACACTTCCGCGAGGAGGTCCCCAAATAAGTCTTTCGAGTACTTTTTTTGCAGAATCTGGAGCTTCATCTAATTTTTTCAAAGTTAACTTTGCCATCGACGCCGGGCCAAGGCCAGCTATTTCACTACCTAATACTTCGCGCACAGAGTTTGGCAATCTCATGCCATCATCAGATGGATAAATAAGTCCACGCGCAATTAGTTTAGGCAATACTTCAGCGGCAGCCTTTTCAGTTACTGCAATTATTTGTTTTTCACTAAACGGTTCGTTAATAACTGCGCATGCTTCGAGAACTTGAAAGTGCCACTGATTAAGTGCATCAATTGCACGAGCAAGACTTGGTGCACTGCACGCACGAACTGCAAGAGATGCTATATCTGATGGAACTGGAGAAATGAGATCGGCCCTGTATGTGAAGAGCTCCAAAAGGGCGTCATCATCTACGGAACGTAGATAATCGGTAAATGAACGCATTTGCATAACTTGCCTACATTACAGGGGTTTAGTTCCTGCCGTGAAATCGAGTTAACGTGAACGCCTGCGAGGTGCCAACCAGATTCCGGCAGCAGCAAGTCTTGAAACTGTTGGACCAATTATTTTGATGATGAATCGCGCACGACGAAAATCGTGAATTGGCCATCCTTCTGCAAGTGCGCGCAAACTGAGAATTGCATCAGGATTAATTGCTGATGGGTGTCCGACGGCTTCGAGCAAGGGAAAGTCATTATGACTATCGGAATATGCGTAGCACTCGGAGAGTTCAAATCCTTTTTCTTGAGAAAGGGTTGAGATTGCAATGGCTTTTTCTTTTCCGTGCAATAACTTGCCCAACATTTGGCCGGTGTATTTTCCATCGCGAACTTCGGCTTTACTTCCAAGTGCACCGGTAAAACCCAAATTTTTTGCAATCAAAATTGCCATATCTTCCGGGGCTGCAGTTACAAGCCACACTTCTTCTCCGGCATTTAAGTGTCTTTGTGCAATATTAATTGTTCCTTGCCAGCACGCAGGAGAAACAAACTCATCATAAATTTGCTGAGCGATTGTTTGAATCTCTGCAACATCGTGGCCACCAATAAATTGCGTAGCTGCATCTTGAAAGCGTTTGATTTCATCTTGTTTTTCTTTGCCCGTTAAACGAAAACGTAAATTGGCAAATGCGAAACGCGAAAGATCCGTCTTTGTGAAGTACCCACGTTTGTACATTCCTTTTCCGAGGAAGAAGAGCGTAGAACCGCGAATAAGCGTGTTATCTACATCGAAAAAGGCAACTCGGTTGGTTGTGAGCGCCATGTCACAACCTTAGCGAGAAGAGAAGGTTTATGACGCTTTATGCTTAGCAGATGAGTTCGACGGTACATGTGGTCAGACATGGCGAGGTACACAACCCGCAGAAGATTCTTTATGGACGTCAACCTGGTTGGACACTTTCAGAGCGCGGTCACAAAATGGCAGCAACGTTGGGAGATTGGTCAAAGAGTATTGATCTAGGTGCATTACATGTATCACCCCTACAACGTGCACAAGAAACAGCAGGACCAATAGCAGCCGCGCACAATATGAAAATTACAACCGATGAACGATTAATTGAAGCGGCTAATGTATTTGAAGGAAAACCTTTTGGAATTGGTGATGGTGTTTTAAAGCATCCAACAGCGTGGAAACACCTATGGAATCCATGGAAACCTTCATGGGGCGAACCATACGAGGTACAGATAAATCGGATGCTGGCCGCAGTATTTGCTGCACGCGATGCGGCAAAAGGTAAAGACGCAATTGTTGTCTCTCACCAATTGCCAATCTGGATTCTTCGCAGTGCTATTGAAGGTCGTCGCCTTCTTCATGATCCACGCAAACGCGAATGCTCATTAGCAAGTGTCACGAGTATTCATTTTGACGATGACGCAATGATTAGTGGCACTAGTTATAGCGAACCCGCTGCTCATCTTTTGCCACCAAAGAAATGAAAATTAGAAACTTAATACTTTTGCCACTCATGGCCCTGGTGCTTTCATCGTGTGGCGGTGGCGGATCATCGATTGCCGAAGAGAGTTTTGTTTCTGGAAACGGAAGCGTTTCTTACATCAAAAAATCAGATCGAATTGCGGCGCCACAACTCTCAGGGATGACACTTTCTGGAAAGAATTACACATTTAGCGGTGGCCAAGTTGCTGTTGTTAATGTGTGGGCATCGTGGTGTGCGCCGTGTCGCGCGGAAGCACCAACACTTGCAGCTTTATCTGAAAAATACACAGACGTAGCATTTATCGGAATTCTCACCCGCGATAACCCTGCAACCGCTGAAGCATTTGTTCGTCGCTTTGCATTGCCGTACCCAACTCTTATTGATGATTCAGTTTTGATTGGCTTTCGAAAGTCATTACCAGCTAATGCAATTCCATCTACTGTTGTTATAGATAAGAATGGCAATGTGGCGGCGCGCATTTCAGGTGAGGTCACAGTTGCATCCCTTAGCGAACTCATTGAGAAGGTGAGTGGCGAATGAAGGAATTCTTTGTAGAACAGATATTGGATGGCTATTTAATTACAGCATTTCCTATTGCCGTCATCGCTGGTTTGATTTCTTTTCTATCACCATGTGTATTGCCACTAGTACCTGGCTATATTTCTTATGCTGCCGGTTTTTCAAAGAGCCGTGGTCGAGTTCTTCTTGGTTCATTTCTTTTCGTTGCAGGATTTAGCGTTCTCTTCATTTCATACGGTGTCTTATTTGGTGGCTTCGGTGCGTACATTTCCGATAACGAAAAACTGATCACATCTATTTTGGGAGTCTTCACTATCGGACTTGGTTTGATATTTATTGGCAAATTTCCATTTGCTCCTACTTATCGCGCAAAGATGCCAACAACTCTTGGATTAGTTGGTGCACCAGTACTCGGATTCTTATTTGGAGTCGGTTGGACTCCATGTATAGGACCAGCTCTTGGTGCCGTACAGACACTTGCGTTTCAAGAATCTAGTGCGCTGCGTGGTGCAATTCTTTCTCTGGGTTATTGCATTGGATTGGGTGCCCCATTTATGGCATCTGGTTTGTTTCTGGATCGCTCCCAGAAATTGCGAAGTTTCTTAGTTCGCCG
>WLRX01000069.1 GCA_009706135.1 Actinomycetota bacterium | reverse complement strand
GTAAATGCATCCATTAAGAATGTAAGAGTTGCGCGATCCACACCTGCTGCAGGTTCGATAACAAATGGTGTCCATCGTTCATTTTTTTCTTGATCAAAGAATGAAAGATCTTTACCAGATGCTGCAGAGTGCGCCTTTAAGTCAAAGTCTGTGCGGTTAGCAATACCTTCTAACTCGCCCCATTCAGTTCCAGAGAATTCAAATTTATATTCGATATCCGCGGTGCGCTTCGAATAGTGCGACAACTTTTCTTTTGGATGTTCAAAAATACGCAAGCGCTCTGGATTAATTCCGAGGTCCACATACCAAGCCATGCGGGTATCAATCCAGTATTGATGCCAATCTTCATCTGTACCTGGAACTACAAAGAACTCCATCTCCATCTGCTCAAATTCACGAGTTCTGAAAATAAAATTGCCCGGCGTGATTTCGTTGCGGAAAGACTTACCAATCTGGCCGATTCCAAATGGTGGCTTCTTGCGGGAAGTTGTCATCACCTGATCAAAGTTAATAAAGATTCCTTGCGCGGTCTCTGGACGCAAGAATGCAAGACCTGATTCATCTTCTACAGGTCCAAGATATGTCTTAAGCATTCCACTAAATTGTTTTGGTTCAGTGAATTGGCCTTTGTTTCCACATGCAGGGCAATTAACTTCTGTGAGAGATGTAGCAGCTTTTTTGTGCTTTGCTTCATATGCTTCAAGTAAATGATCTGCGCGATATCTCTTGTGACACGAAGTGCACTCGGTTAGCGGATCAGAAAATGTTGCCACGTGTCCGGAAGCTTCCCAAACTTCTTTTGCCAAGATCACACATGAATCAAGACCGACAACATCTTCGCGGCCAGTGACCATGGATTTCCACCATTGGCGCTTTACATTATTTTTTAATTCAACACCGAGTGGGCCGTAATCCCACGATGCACGCAACCCACCATAAATTTCTGATGAGGGATAAACAAATCCGCGGCGCTTTGCAAGACCTACAATATTTTCTAAACGATCCGTTGCCATTTCATTTTCTCCATCCGGCTGGCTGTCGGCGGTAAAAGCAACTTCTGTTGCGATCCGTGTCTAAATTTTACTCTGAGTACGGCATTTCATATGCACCGGGCTCGTCGATTGCGCGAGCAAGAGTTGGAATTGCATTCATCTTTACATCGTTATTGCCGAGTGCGCGGCGATATGAGCCTACATTTTCCCACTTGGTTACGAGTGACCACAAAGTTGGCTCATCGAGATTTTGACCGAATTGACCATCGCTAAATCCTTGGCACTTAGAAAACGCATCAAGGGCTGTTGCTAAAAGTGTTTGAAAATGAGCTGCCTCGCCCAAAGGCACATGAAATCTAGCAACAGCGAGCATGCGCTGAGCCTAGACCCTTACCAATTGGTGAAAATGAAAATCATTTTCATTTCTGATACAGTCCTCACATGAACATAGCTATTGGACTCGCAGCCCTTACTGCAATTGCAACCACTGCCGGTGGATTCTTAGCTATTCGATCTCGCGATCGACTTCACCTGATTCTTGGATTATCAGCAGGACTGCTCCTTGGTCTTGTCGCCTTTGATTTACTACCTGAAATTTTTGAGTTAAATACTCAAACTCTTGGAAATGTTCCAGTGGTTTCATTAGCTCTAGTCGTTGGATTCTTAGCATTGCACTTTGCTGAGCAAATCTTTGGTGCGCACGAACCTGCTGAATCAGATTACGGTCACGATCACAAGCACTCTGTCAACGTTGCAGGAACTCTCGGCGCTCTTGCCATGGGAGGTCACGTATTTTTAGATGGTGTTGCACTTGGTTTGGCGTTCAAAGTCAGTAACGGCTTAGGTATCGCTGTGTTTATTGCAATCTTGTCTCATGCTTTCTCTGATGGATTAAATACAGTTTCGCTATTGATTAAAAGTGGGCACTGGACCAAACGTGCGATATCGCTACTGGGTCTAGATGCGATCATGAGAATTGCTGGGGCATCACTCGGAACTTATATTGCAATTAGTAATAACATGCTAGGAATTTATCTAGCTGCGTTCTCCGGTTTCGTTATCTACTTGGCTACTTCACATATTTTGCCCGAAGCTCATTCCCGCCATCCTTCCCGCCTGACTATGGCAGCCACAATCATTGGTGTTGTAGCAATGTGGCTCATAGTGGGAAATATTGGCCTTGAATAAATCTGAACTTAAAGTGCTCGGCGTCCTAGAACGTGTTGGAGGCTTTGCTAGTGCTCAAGAGGTCTATCAATTACTTCAAAGAGGTAACCAATCGATAGGTCTAACAACGGTCTATCGCGCACTGCAATCTTTGCTCGATGACAAAGTTGTAGACACATTGCGACGAGATGATGGCGAAGCCATTTACCGCTTGTGTGGAGAAAATCATCACCACCACTTAGTGTGCAAGAGTTGCGGCACAACGATAGAAATTCAAGCAAATGCAATTGAAAAATGGGCTCAACAGATGGCTAGTGACCACGGTTTTCGAGAAGTGGGGCACACAGCCGAGATATTCGGTATCTGCAAGAAGTGCTAACTACGCTTTTCCGAATCTTCGATCGCGTTTGTTGAATTCCTCAATTGCTTTCCATAAAGTCTTGCGTGTGACATCTGGCCACAAAACATCCATAAAAACCATCTCTGCATAGACCGATTGCCACGGCAAGAAGTTGCTGGTGCGCTGCTCCCCTGATGATCGCAGGAACATGTCCACATCTCGCATAGTTGGTGAATCTAAGTACTTTGCAAATGTTTTTTCTGTAATTGAAGCGGCTTTGATTTTTCCGCGCTTCACATCGCGGGCGAGCTCAGTTGCCGCATCAACAATCTCTGAACGGCCACCGTAATTAACACACATATTCAACGTCAGGGTTTTATTCTTCTTTGTTAACTCTTCTGCTTCTTCGAGTTCTGAAATAACGCTGGCCCACAAGCGTTTAGGTCTTCCAACCCAACGAATTCGAACGTCCATTGCATTCATTTCATCACGACGGCGCCTAATTACATCGCGATTAAATCCCATAAGAAATTTGACTTCATCCGGTGATCTGCGCCAATTCTCTGTTGAAAATGCGTATGCGCTGATTTCTTTAACACCGAATTCGATAGCACCTTCTACAACATCAAAGAGTGCTGCTTCGCCCGCTTCGTGACCTTTTGTTCGTGGCAGACCGCGCTCTTTTGCCCAACGACCATTGCCATCCATAACGATTGCAACGTGCTCTGGAATATTCATACCCGCTCCACGATTGGCAGTGAACGCAAACCGCGCTCAAGGTGCCATTGTAAATAAGCAGCGATTAATCCACTAGCCTCACGACGATTTTTTGTTTCACTCTTGTTCGCACTCTCCCAGTCACTACTTAACAGTGCAGCCATTAATTCAAGTGTCTCTGGTTGCGGGGTTGCGCACGCAGATGGTCTGCATTCAAGACAAACCGATCCACCACCAACAAGAGAAAAATATCTATGCGGCCCTGTTAACCCACACCGCGAACAATCTGTCATGGATGGCGCATAACCACCGAGTGCAAGTGAACGTAATAAAAATGCATCTAACACAAGTGCTGGGTCATAACGATCATCACAGAGTGCTTTCATCGCACCCACAACTAAATGAAACTCTTGCACTGCAGGTTCGCGTTCCTGGGCGGTAAAGCGCTCAGAAGTTTCCAGGATTGCCGAAGCAATTGTCCAGCGCTGATAATCATCTGTAATTGCTTCGCCGTAATTTCTTAAGGCTTCTACTTGTGTGACCGTGTCAAATGTTTTTCCAATGTGCATTTGAATATCAACATGACTGCCAGGTTCGAGGCGAGCACCAAATTTAGACATTGTGCGACGAACACCTTTTGCCACACCGCGCACACGGCCATGTTCGCGAGTGAGCATGGTGATGATGCGATCTGCTTCGCCTAGTTTTTGCGTGCGCAAGATGATTGCTTCATCGCGATACAGGCTCATGCAGGCAAAGGTACTGGTGGCAACTATCTAATTGCGCGATTTATTGCAGACACGACGGCCTTAAGCGATGCGGTCGTGGTGTTTGGATCAATTCCAACGCCCCAGTAGGTTTCGCCATTAATCGAGCACTCAAGGTATGCAGCAGCTGATGCGTCTCCACCTGCAGATAATGCGTGCTCAAAATAATCCAACACTTTCACATCAACGCCATATGCCTGCAAAATGTTACAAAAAGCTGCAATTGGACCATTACCTGTGCCGACTAGTTTCTTAGAATCACCGCGATCAAGAAGTGTTACTTCTAGATTCACATCTTCATCCAGAACAGATGTCTGTGAAAGACCCTTTAATCTAAAGCGACCCCATGGTGCATCTTGCGTTGGCAAGTACTCATCTTCAAATACATTCCACAATTGTTCAGCTGTGACTTCTCCACCTTGTTCATCTGTCATTGCCTGAACAACTCGGCTAAATTCAATCTGTAACCGACGTGGAAGATCTAGATGATGTTCGTTTTTCATCATATATGCAACGCCGCCCTTGCCTGATTGCGAATTCACGCGAATCACAGCTTCATATGAGCGACCAATGTCTTTTGGATCGATAGGTAAATATGGAACAGCCCAAGTGAATTCGTCGACGTGTTTTCCGGCGGCTTTTGCGTCCCGCTCTAGGTGTTCGAAACCTTTTTTGATTGCATCTTGGTGTGATCCTGAGAATGCAGTAAAGACAAGGTCTCCGCCATATGGATGGCGCTCTGGCACGCGTAATTGATTTGCATATTCAACAGTGCGACGAACTGCATCAATATTAGTGAAATCAATCATTGGATCAATTCCGTGGCTAACTAAGTTAAGTCCAAGAGTTACGAGACAAACATTTCCGGTGCGTTCGCCATTTCCAAAGAGAGTTCCTTCAATGCGATCGGCTCCTGCTAAGTAACCAAGTTCGGCAGCAGCAACACCAGTTCCGCGATCATTGTGTGGGTGCAAAGAAACAATAACGTTTTCACGATTGTTAAGGTTGCGACACATCCACTCAATTGAGTCGGCGTAAATATTAGGTGTGGCCATTTCTACTGTCGCTGGAAGATTCATGATTGTCTTCCATTGCGGCGTTGGCTTCCAGATATCATTAACTGCATTACATACTTCTACGGCAAACTCTAATTCGGTTCCGGTATATGACTCAGGCGAATACTCAAATGAAACTTTTGTCTCTGGCACTGTGCTGACAAGGTCAAGGCACATTTGTGCGCCATCTGTTGCAATCTTTTTAATGCCCTCTTTATCAAGGCCGAAAACAACGCGACGTTGCAATGTAGAAGTTGAGTTATAGAGGTGAACGATTGCTTGCTTTGCACCCTTAATTGATTCGAATGTGCGTTCAATAAGCGGTTGGCG
>WLRX01000068.1 GCA_009706135.1 Actinomycetota bacterium | reverse complement strand
CCTTCTGCAGCCGGCTTTGTTAAAAGCGTCAAGAGATTTACAACGTTGCGCGAGTACAAACTTGATGCATGAAATGGAAGTTGGCTCGGCACATCTTTTCCGCCCCAAATTCGCACACCATTTTTTGTAACCACAACTTCACCTGGTTTAGAACCTTCAACGTTTCCACCAGTTTCTGCTGCCAAGTCAACAATGATTGTTCCTGGCCCCATTGCATCCACCATCTCTTGCGTCATTAGTTGCGGTGCTTTTCGTCCAGGCACTGCAGCAGTTGTGATTACGACATGTGATTTTGCGATATACGGTGTCAGTAATTCACGTTGCTTTGCAGCGCGCTCTGGCGTCATCTCGCGTGCATAACCACCAGCACCTTCGAGTGCTTCTAATTCAAGATCAATAAATGTTGCTCCCATAGATTTAACTTCATCAGCAGAAGATGGTCGGACATCATAAGCAGAGACAACGGCTCCTAATCTGCGAGCAGTTGCAATCGCTTGTAAACCTGCAACGCCTGCACCGAGCACAAGAACTTGTGCGGGAGTAACTGTTCCGGCTGCTGTCATTAATAATGGAAAGAATCGTGGAGACATTTCCGCGCCAACTAAAACAGCTCGATATCCAGCACAGAGTGCTTGTGATGTCAGGGCATCCATAGATTGCGCGCGTGAAATACGTGGAACTAGTTCAAGAGAGAATGCCGTTACTCCTGCGCTAGCTGCCGCGTCAATTGAATCAATGGCTGTGACAGGGGATAAGAATGAAATAGTCACCGCACCTTTTTTAAGCGATGACATTTGCGCGGGAGTAAGCGGAGAAACACTTAGTACGACATCTGCATCTTTGAGTACATCACCATTAACTATTGAAGCACCCGTACTCTTGAAATCTTCATCAGTTGCCTGTGAATGATTTCCGGCGCCAGATTCGATGGAAACTTCGTAACCCAAACGAGTTAACTTATTGATGATGTCGGGAACGAGTGCAACTCGCTTTTCTCCATCGCGGATTTCTTTAGGTACGGCTATTCGCATACGCCAAACTTAATACTTTTTATGCCGAGTGGCTATATAGAACCCTTGAGTTCGCCTCTTGTTAAGTGAAATAACAGGGATTGAATTGTGGTCCGTCTGTGAAATGCTTCACGCCAGATGACAGATTTTGGTCCGTCGATTACCGAGGCCATAACTTCTTCCCCGCGATGAGCAGGAAGGCAGTGCATGAATATTGAGTCTTCAGAAGTCTTTGACATTAATTCATCTGTTATCGCAAATGGTGCTAGCGCTCTAATTTTTTCGGCCTTCTCTGATTCTGGGTCACCCATAGACATCCATACATCGGTATACAAAACACTTGCATCTTTTGCAGCGCTTTGCGCATCGTGCGTTACTTCAATTGTTGCACCACTCTTTGCGGCAATATTTTTTGCAGTATCGATTGCTTGCGCACTTGGTGCCCACTTGCCTTCAGGAGTTGCTGCAACTACGTGCGCTCCCATGATTGCGCCCATGATCAGCCACGAATGAGCCATGTTGTTTCCATCACCAAGATAAACAAATTTACGTCCGGAAACATCTTTACCAAAAGTTTCACGAATCGTCAGCCAGTCTGCCAACAATTGTGTTGGATGGTCATCATCAGTCAAAGCATTAATAACTGGAATCGATGCATATTTTCCGAGTTCATCAACATCTGATTGAGCAAAAGTTCTCACGATAAGCGCATCGCAATATCCACTAAAGATTTTTGCAGTATCTGCAATTGATTCGCCGCGACCAAGTTGTAGATCTTCACCACGCAAAACAATTGGTGAACCGCCTAAGTGTGCAACTGCGGTTTGTGAGGCCAATCTCGTACGAGTAGATGGCTTGGTCATATAGATCGCCACACTCTTGTGGGCTAGTGCATCTTTAGAGCGAAGTGGTTCGGCAGCAAATTGCGCAGCAGTATCTAGCAACAACTCAACGTCGTCGCGTGTTAAATGTTCTGTGCGCAATAAGTCCTTCATCCAATCAATTCTACCCTCACGATAAGGTGTGCTCATGGGTATTTTCAGACGCGGAAGCGATACCGCAACCGACACAGATCTGCTGACACGCCCCGAATTAGAAGAAGATGACGGCGGGCACGATCGATTTTCACACTATGTAAAGAAAGAAAAAATAATTGAATCTGCTGTAAGTGGAAAATCTGTAAAAGCGCTCTGCGGAAAAAAATGGATTCCATCGCGCGATCCAGAAAAATATCCAATATGCCCTGCATGTAAAGAGATTCACGACGGTTTGCGCGAGGCACCTAAAGAAAACTGATATGAAAAAACTAACTCCATATGTTGCCCTAATTTTTGCACTCACAACTGTAGTGTCAATGCCACAAGAAGCTAACGCAGGATCGCAACCGCGCAAAGTATTATCAGGTTGGATTCCTTATTATTCGATGAAAACTGCATTGCCTGCGGCGATTGCAAATGCAGATCTTGTTCGAGAAGTTATGCCATTTTGGTACACACTTAAATTCAACGGGGCAAAAAAACTTCCAGTTGTCACTGACTTATATTCCCCTGCAAATCCAAGTGTTCCAATTTCGGTCCCGCTTACTGCCATGCGAAACGCGGGATTTTCCATAATTCCCACGATTACTGACGGAACAACTGAATTAGTATTGGCAAAACTACTTGCTAATCCAACTTCTCGTACTCAGGTAGTTTCTGCAATAACGAATCTCGTAATGACGAATAATTATGATGGAATTGATTTAGATTTTGAAGGCTTTGCATTTGTTGATAAAAACACAACGTGGAATTCTACAAAACCAAATTGGGTAGAATTTATCAAAGAACTCAGTGGTGTTCTTAAATCAAAAAATAAGTTGTTATCAGTATCTACACCGTATCTTTACAATCCAGCAGAAGCACAAAAGGGTTATTTTGTTTACGCATGGGCTGAAATTGCTCCATACATTGATCGCCTTCGAATAATGACGTATGACTTTTCAGTTTCTAAACCTGGACCACTTGGCCCGCTTGCATGGACTGAAAAAACTATTAAGTATGCAGTTTCAGTAATGCCAGCATCGAAGGTTTATGTCGGAATACCTGGTTACGGTAGAGATTGGGTTACGAAAGTTGAAGGAACCTGTCCTGCCGAAGTTGCAAAAGTTGTAAAAGTCGGCGCAAAGGCTGCAACGTTTGTGTTGAGAGATGCATCCGCTCTTGCGCAAGGTTATGGCGTTGTACCGATATATGACGAAGTATTTGGAGAAGTTAACTTCACATACAACAAGGTCTACAGCGGACTAACAGCGGCTGGATTAGCAACGACATGTACAGCAACTCGCACTGCTTGGTATCAAGATGCACGTAGTTTTACTTCACGTATTGGGTTTGTATCTAAATACAGACTCGGTGGCGTGGCGCAATGGACTTTTGGAATGGAAGACATGGCTGGTTCACAAGCAATCAGAGATGCAGCCCTTGCAATTGCTCCAGATCAAGTAGTTAGTTCAATCGCGTTAAATACGGCAAATGCAGAACTGATGGCTCCTGTTGAATTTGGAACTATTATCGAACTCAAGGCAATGTTTCAGCTACCTGATAAATTGCCCATCAGCAATTTACTAGTACGGATTGAATCTAAATCAGCAAATGAAACAGAATGGCGAGAAATTGCCACCAGCACAACTGGGATAGACGGCGCAATACAAGTTCCGTTATTACTCTCTAAGAGCACTTCAATTCGTGCGCGATCAGATGGCACATGGGAACGTCTTGAATCTATTTCTCAGGAAATGCCAGTACTTATTACTCGCCGTATTTCTGTGAATGCTCCTGTAGCGGCATTGAAGTCACAAAATTTTGAAATTACTGGGGTTCTTTCACCTCATCAAGGTGGAGTTCCTGTTCAGCTATTACAACAGCGGGCAAGTAAGTGGATTCCTGTCGGTACACCAGTAGTTACTGATGCAAATGGAGCCTTTATATTTTCAACAGTATCTGCACAGAAAGGATTTGGTAAATACAAAATCAAGGTTGCTCAAGATTTATTATGGGATGAAGCAGATTCAGAAGTCTTTACGGTGGTGATCAGATAGTGGTCAAAATTAAGTCAAAGATTGAAGAAGAGATTAATGCAATTTTTTCTACTGATCGACCATGGATAACAATCGTTTGGGATGATCCTGTAAATCTGATGGATTACGTAACCTATGTTTTTATGGAGTTATTTAGTTTTTCACGCGAACGTGCGACAGAGCTGATGATGAAGGTACACACCGAAGGCAAGGCAGTAGTTTCAGAAGGCACTCGTGAAGAGATGGAACACGATGTCGCAAGACTTCACGAATATGGTTTATGGGCAACCCTTCAACACGGTGATCAAGGCTGATGAACCAGAGCCACGGATTCATTCGCCACGGTGAAGAATTATTCGTCGCACAATTTTCAGATTCCGAAAAAGAAGTTCTAGTAAATCTATCTCAACAAATTATCGAATTACTCGCTGAACGTGTAGATCAAAATGATCAGGATCCCTTGGCTGCGATGGTGGGTATAACCACCCATGATTCCCCACCTGATGACGAGGTGTTACTCCGTTTATTACCGAATGCTTATGCAGATGGAGTCGATGCATCTGAGTTTCGTAGATATACCGAATCTGTTTTACGAAGTAAGAAACAGGCACACGCTATGTCAATTCGAACAATGCTCATGAGTAGCGAAGATGGAAGTATCGAACTCAATCACGATCTAGCAAATGCGTGGCTGGGTGGCATAAATGACATCAGGCTCGCCCTCGGTGTGCGACTCAATGTTGAAAAAAATACCCACGAAGAACTCGAATTATTAGCACCTGATGATCCAATGCGTGGTGTGTACGGTGTTTATAGTTGGCTTGGCTGGTTGCAAGGCAATTTACTTCAAGCGCTCATGGATGGATTAGAATCCTGATATGTCTTTAACAATCTCGCGAGTAATGGTTAATGAAATACTTAATCAATCGCGCGCTGAATATCCAGACGAAGCTTGCGGCGTCATTCTCGGTCCATTTGGTCTAGATACACCAATGCGTTTAAAGCCAATGATTAATGCAGCACACTCGCCAACCTTTTATGAATTTGATCCAAAAGACTTGCTAGCTCTATATCGCGAAGTTGATGACAACGATGAGGAAATAGTTGTTATCTATCACTCTCATACAGAAACAGAGGCGTATCCATCACGTACCGATATTGCCTACGCTGGAGAACCAGGCGCGCATTACGTACTAGTTTCTACACGCGAAGAGATTGCACCTGCGACTGAATTTCGCTCATACCGAATCATCGATGGCGCCGTCACAGAAGAACCTGTAACGATCCTGGATTAATTCACTCATCCACGTGAATTGGCGAAAGGAGCGCGCATTAGCGATAATAAGCGCATGACTACAGCAGCAATTGAAGTTCGAATTCCAACAATTTTGCGCCCATATACAAAGGATGCAAAGGT
>WLRX01000067.1 GCA_009706135.1 Actinomycetota bacterium | reverse complement strand
TGGAATCTTTAATGTCACCGAGGGCGCGGTGGTTGCCAGTTTTGGCAGGGGCTGCGAAATAAACTCGCGGAAACCAGCGGCGTGATAACTCTTTAACGGATGAAACATCGATAGTGCGATAGTGCAAGAAGTTATTTAGTGCCGGCATATCGCGTGCGATAAATGAGCGATCAACACTGACAGAGTTTCCGGCTAGTGGTGATTTGCCTTCGGCAGCTCCTGATGCAATGAGGTATGCAAGTACTTGTGCTTCAGCATCGGCTGCTGAAATTCCTTGAGGGATCTCAGTGATTAGCCCGGAAGCAGTGTGCATCTGCGTGACGTACTCATTCATTGCAGATAATTGCGCGTCTGTGGCTTTGATGACCACGTCGACACCGTCGCCGATGACGTTGAGTTCGCTGTCGGTGACAAGAACGGCAATTTCGACCAACACGTCTTTTTCGAGGTCGAGGCCCGTCATCTCACAATCGATCCAGATCAGATGCGGGTGCTCAAGTGCCATGGGGCAAATGTATCGGGCGCATGGGGATCGGTCTTAATTTCACCTTCCGTTCACCTTCTCGTAACCATCCATCTGCCCATTTTCATTGGGGAAATAGCAGTATCAGCCTCGTGAACACAGCCGCACGGACACTTCCGCCAAAGCGCGTCATTACGACGAAGCCGCGATTTTCGGACAAAGTTTTTCGCGCCGTTGTTACATCTGGTGGATTTTCTTCGCTTGTAATTCTTGGATTAATTTCAATATTTCTTTTAATCAATGGTTTAAATACTTTTAAATCTGAAGGATTTAAATTCATAACAGGTTTTGAATGGTATGGACCGCAACTAGATGCCGGCCTTCCTGCACAATATGGAATTGGCGCAATGTTGTACGGCACGATTGTTATTGGATTGATTGCACTATTTTTTGGTTTTCCAATTGCAGTTGGCGCTGCGCTATTTCTTTCTTACTACGCACCAGAGTGGCTTAAGAAGCCGATGGTTTTGGTCGTCGATGTTATGGCCGCTATTCCCTCGATTGTCTTTGGTCTGTGGGGATATTTTATTTTGATGCCGCACGCCGAATATTGGGCGAAGCTAATTCATAAGTATTTAGGTTTTATTCCAATTTTTGATATGCCAGCACCTGCATTTTCGCGCTCGCCTTTTATTGCAGGACTTGTTCTTGCAATCATGATTCTTCCAATTATTACTTCCATCTCGCGCGAAATATTTGCGCAAACACCACTTGATCGTATTCAAGCAGCGTACGCACTCGGTGCAACAAAGTGGTCGATGATTAAATCTGTTGTATTTCCATATGGTCGTGGTGGTGTTATAGGTGGTGCGATGCTTGGGCTGGGTCGCGCGATTGGCGAAACTGTTGCGGTGTATACCGTTCTAAATATTGTTTATGACATAAATATCGAAGTACTTCTCAGCGCTGGCGGATCTGTGGCGTCCATGATCGTCAATAAATTTGGCGAGGCAAGTCCTGAAGAAGTTAAAGCGCTGATGGCCGCAGGATTTGTTCTTTTCTTGGTGACACTCTTCATTAACTTCCTTGCAGATCTCATCATTAACAGAACTGCGCGCAAAGGATGAGTGCAACAGTGGCTCAGCCAATCAAGCCTTGGCGCGTAAATTTTAAGCAAGCGTGGCCCGAAATTGCCGGTGCAATTTTCGCTGTAGTTTTGACTTACGCCATCGTCAGCGCCACACCTCTTAAGGGAAAGCTTGGATTTTTCGTTACGTTGATTTTTGTCGCAACCATTGTTGCAGCTGGAATCTCTTGGTTGCGTCGTGATCGCAAAGCAGCATTTAATTCGGTAAGCACTGTACTTGTGTATATCGCAGGGCTATTTGTAATTGTTCCTCTTGCATCTATTTTGTATGAAATTGTGCGTCGCGGCATCGCAGGGTTGTCGTGGGGGATGTTTACAACTGACATGGCAGTTACGGCCTCCGATGCTCCCTTATCTGAAGGTGGAATCCTTCACGCTGTTGTTGGATCCTTATATGTTGTCTTGATCGCCACAATTGTCAGCGTTCCAATTGGATTGCTCACTTCTTTGTACTTAACTGAAATCAAAGGCAAAGCCGCGAGCACGATTAGATTCTTCGTTCAAGCAATGAGTGGTATTCCATCCATTGTTGCTGGCTTATTCATTTACGCTATTTGGATGATTGCCCTAGGAAATCAATACTCAGCATTCACAGGTGCTATGGCGTTGGCAATACTTATGATTCCAACGGTTGCGCGCACCTCAGAAGAAGTTCTCAAGCTTGTACCTGGTGATCTTCGTGAGGCAGGTTTGGCGTTGGGTGGAACTCAATGGCGCACGGTTGCGATGATTATTTTGCCTGCTGCACAGAGCGGACTTATTACTTCTGTGATTTTAGGAATTGCCCGCGTAGCCGGTGAAACTGCGCCACTACTTTTGACTATGGGTGGCGCCGATGCGCTGAACTTAAATCCATTTAGTGGATACAGCTCAGCGATTCCTTTTTATGTATGGAAAAACTTCTCGATGGGCACCGAACTTTCAATCCAACGTGCATGGTCGGGCGTATTGGTTTTGATGATTATTGTTTTAATATTTTTCTCAATTACACGTTTGCTATCTAATAAAAAAGGACGCTTTTAGTATGTCAACGATCAAGGGAGTAGAAAAAATGAGCCAGCCAAATCCAGTGAACTCTCTTGCCAGTGTTGCGGCATCTCGACCTCAGCATGTTGATTCAAAGCATGTAGCAGGAACCGGTCTTGAAGCTCGAAACATTCATGCGTGGTTCGGTGATAAGCATGTTATCGATGATGTGACACTTGATTTCTATCCAGGTACCGTGACTGCGCTCATTGGGCCTTCCGGTTGTGGAAAATCTACATTTATCCGAATCCTTAATCGCATGCACGAATTTATTCCTACAGCTGCAATGGCTGGTGAAGTTTTACTAGAAGGCACTGATATCTACAAGTCAGGCACTGACGTAACAAAAATTAGACTTGGAATCGGAATGGTATTTCAGAAGCCAAATCCATTTCCGTCTATGACAATTAAAGAAAATGTTCTTTCAGGGCTAAAGCTGGCTCAACTGAAGGTAGCAAATCAGAGTGAGTTGCTTGAAAGTTGCCTTATACGTGCAGGGTTATGGAATGAAGTCAAAGATCGTCTCGATGAATATGGTGGCGCGCTATCAGGTGGTCAACAGCAGCGCCTCTGTATTGCGCGCTCGCTTGCAGTAAGTCCACAAGTTTTACTCATGGACGAGCCATGTTCGGCGCTAGATCCTGGTTCGACCCTTCGTATTGAAGAGACCATTAGAGAGCTTTCGGCTTCCATGACAATTGTTATTGTCACTCACAATATGCAGCAAGCGGCTCGTGTTTCAGATCGCACCGGCTTCTTCTTATCCGATGGTGGCCCAGGTCGCTTGATTGAGTGCTCGACTACTTCTGAGATTTTTTCAAATCCAAAGGATAAGCGCACTGAAGATTATGTGACTGGACGTTTCGGCTAATTTCATTCACCTATTGTTAACTTGACCTACACAACCTGTTTGCTCAGGTAAACCCATTTGTTTGGTCGAAATCGTTACTTTTTCTCCACACGTACTTCTCACATATGGAGGAATCAATGATTTCACGTAAGAAACTGGCGATCATCGCGATCACCGCTTCTTCACTTTTCTTGTCAACAAATCCAGCATTCGCTGGAACAACACTTAACGGTAGCGGTGCAACATTTGCTAGCCCGCTAATTGATGCATGTAAGTCAGATTATGCAGCTGATACAGGAAATACAATCAACTACACAGGTGGTGGTTCCGGTAAGGGACGTACAGATTTCACTGGTGGCCTAGTTGATTTCGCTGGCTCAGATGCGCCTTATTCCTCCGGCGCACCATCAAACTTAATCTACGCACCAATTTATGCAGCTCCACTTGCACTTATGTATAACTTGCCAACAGTTAAAGAGCCAATTTATTTAACTCCAAAAACTATTGCAAAAATATTCTCTGGTGTTATTACAAAGTGGAACGATCCAGCGATTGTTGCAGATAACGAAAGAGTTGTTAAGACTCCAATTTATAAGACCAAAAAAATCAAAGTTAAAGTAAAGGGTAAGAAGAATAAATTCACAACAAAAACAGTGCCTGCTCTTGATTCTAAGGGACAAGCAATCGTGGCCTCATATGACACGAAGACAATCAGTGTCGATTTGCCAAGTGAGATCATTACTGTTTGGTACCGCTCAGACCCATCTGGTTCAACAGAAAACTTTGGTCGATTCCTCAAGGGAGCAAATGCAGGGGCAAACTCCAGCGTTTGGCCAAAGGCTCAGAACCAAAGCTTTAATGCGATGTTGCCTTCAAACGGTGGAGTGTTCTATTACTTCCAAGCTGCCTCAGGTTCAGCAGCAGTTTCTGCTGGGGTGAAAAATAAAGTTGGATCAATAACCTATAGCGAATTGAGCTTTGCAACTGCTAACAAATTGCCTGTTGCTTATGTACAAAACGCCAATGGTGAATTCGTTGAGCCAGCTGCTGCCGGAACATCAATCTTTCTTGGTGGCGGAACAATCAACGCCAACGGAACTGTAGATGTTGATTTCGCAAAGAAGATTCCTGGTGCGTATCCAATCGGAACAGCTTCTTACGGCATGGCATATTCATCTGGAAAAGATGCGGCTAAGCAAGCAGCAGTTGCTTCTTGGTTCACATATGTTCTAGAAAAATGTGCATCCAAGTACCCTGAAAAGGGCTTCTCACAAATCACTGGTCCACTTGCAGCCAAGGCTAAAGAGCAGATTGCAAAGATCAAGTAATTAATCAAGAATAAAAATATCCCGGCTTCGATATCTGAAGCCGGGATATTTTTTATTTGTGTGTGCCTGGCAGGAATCGAACCTGCGACAACCCGCTTAGAAGGCGGGTGCTCTATCCGACTGAGCTACAGGCACCTGTATGTTCACGGGCAAGTCTACCGATAAGAACTAGTAAGGTTTGCTCCTATGGCTGAGTTCATTTACACGATGAAGAAGGCGCGCAAAGCGCACGGCGAAAAAGTAATTCTTGATGACGTCACTCTCATGTTTTTACCTGGTGCCAAGATTGGCGTTGTTGGCCCCAATGGTGCTGGTAAATCAACTGTCTTGCAGATTATGGCTGGTCTGCAGCAACCATCAAATGGTGAAGCATTTTTAACACCTGGTTATTCTGTTGGCATTTTGTTACAAGAACCAGTCCTCGATGAAACAAAGAGTGTTCTAGAAAACGTGCAAGAGGGCGTGGCCGAAACAATTGCTTTACTCAATCGTTTTAATGCAGTCTCTGATGAGATGGCTAACCCAGATGCGGATTACGACAAGTTATTAGCTGAAATGGGGACTCTGCAAGAACAGCTCGATCATCGCAATGCATGGGATCTAGATTCACAACTTGAACAAGCAATGGATGCACTGCGGTGTCCGGCACCAGATGCCGAAGTAAAAGTTTTATCTGGTGGAGAAAAGCGCCGAGTTGCTCTATGTAAATTACTCTTGCAAGCCCCAGATTTATTGCTCCTTGATGAACCAACAAACCACTTAGACGCCGAAT
>WLRX01000066.1 GCA_009706135.1 Actinomycetota bacterium | reverse complement strand
TGGCTGCTGAATTGGCGCACCTTGAAGGTGAAGCGCGAACAGAAATTATTAAGAAAATTGAAGCAGCGCGCGCCGAAGGTGATTTAAAAGAAAATGGTGGATACCACGCTGCACGCGATGAACAAGGAAAAATCGAAGCGCGCATTCGTCAACTAAAGCAGATGCTAGAAAATGCTCACATCGGAACTCCACCGGCAAGTGCAGATGGAGTCGTAGGTGCGGGAATGGTTATTACAGCAATTGTGGCTGGAGATGAAACTAAGTTTCTACTCGGTTCGCGCGAAATTGCATCCGGTGATCTAGATGTTTACAGCGAGAAATCCCCACTAGGTGCTGCAGTTATGGGCGCCAAAGTTGGAGAAAATGTTTCGTATACAGCGCCGAATGGAAAAACTATTTCAGTGCAAATTAAGCACGCAGAGTATTACGCTTAATTACTGGCGTTCTGATATTTCTTCACACTCATTGGCACAAAAATAATCATAATTATTGCCATATAAATAAGTGACATAGTCAGTGGATTCTCACTTGGGAATGAGCCTGCTGTTGCACCAAATTCATTTTCAAGTCCAAAGAGTTGGCGACAAGCAGCAACCATCGTTGAAACTGGATTCCACTCTGCCACGTATTGAAGTGGCCTTGGCATTCCCGTTGTTGGCGCGAAAGCATTTGATAAGAACGTTAATGGGAATGTAACCAAGAAGCTTACGTTTTGAACTACGCGCGCATCTCGTGCGGAAAGACCAATGTAAATGCCAACCCATGAAAGTGCGTAACCAAAAAATAGTAAGAACAAAAAGGCCAAAATAATGCTAAATACGCCAGAGGTTGGACGCCAACCCACAACGAATCCTGCAATACCCATTACGGCAAGTACGACGATGTTAAGTAATGAATCACCAAGGGTTCGCCCAAGAATAAGTGCCGAACGCGCGATTGGAAGTGATCTAAATCGATCTATTAAACCCTTTTTCATATCTTCTGCCAGACCTGAAGCTGTTGCCGCCAATGTAAAAGCCACCGTCTGCACAAAGATTCCGGGCATTAAGAGTTGAACATAACCACCTGGTTGTCCTGTTTCAATGGAGCCACCAAATACATATCTAAAGAGTAAAACAAACATCACCGGCTGAATTGTTGAAAAGATTAAAACTTCAGGAACGCGAGCCAACTGAAGTAGTTGGCGCTTTGTAATAACTATTGAATCGCTAATGGCGTTCATTATTTCACTTCCTCTACTTCTGCGGCATGGCCAGTAAGGGACATAAATACATCATCAAGGGATGGACGCTTTAAACCAACGTCGAGTGCGTGTATTCCTTCTGAATCCATAGAACGCAATACTTCCATTAGGGCCATGGAACCAGTTGAGACAGGTGCTGATATTCGACGAAGTCCTTCATCTAGCGTTGCTTTGTTTCCGCTGACGCGAGCAACTATTTCTAAAGTTTTAGCAATATTGGCTTGATCGACAACAACTTCCAGGCGCTCTCCACCAACCTCTTTCTTAAGGGCATCTGAGGAGCCACGCGCAATAACTTTTCCGTGGTCAATAACAACAATGTCATCTGCAAGCTGATCTGCTTCTTCAAGATATTGAGTAGTCAATAAAAGCGTGACTCCGCCTTTTACTAATTCTTCAATTACGCCCCACATTTCCTGGCGACCGCGAGGGTCCAAGCCTGTTGTTGGTTCGTCGAGAAATAAAACTTTAGGTTGCACAATCAGTGATGCTGCTAAATCTAGACGGCGACGCATTCCACCCGAATAAGTTTTTATTGGCCGCTTGGCACTATCGGTTAATGAAAATCGTTCTAGTAATTCATCTGCACGTTTTACGGCTGCTTTTTTATTTAAATGATACAAACGACCGAACATGACCAAGTTATCCCAGCCGGTCAACGTTTCATCAACAGCTGCATATTGACCTGAGAGTCCAATAATCTCGCGCACTTTTTCGGGATGTCTAATTACATCGATTCCACCCACGGTTGCGTTTCCAGAATCTGGAGAAAGCAGTGTTGCGAGAATTCTCACAGTTGTAGTTTTGCCTGCACCATTTGGACCAAGCACGCTTAAAACAGTGCCTTCTTCAACATCAAGGCTTAACCCATCAAGGGCTTTGACCTTGCCTTTGTTATAGGTCTTGACGAGATTCTCCGCGATTACTGATTTCACGGAGTAAACTTACCGCTATCACATATGACTTTGCCACATACACGGCAATGAAGAAAAATACTTGAGAGGCTTTTCTATGAGCAATGCGCCCGTAAAAGAACATACACACCGCGAAATCATGGTCATCCTTGGAGGGCTAATGACAGGCCTGCTCCTTGCGGCTCTCGACCAAACAATTGTTTCTACTGCCCTTAAAAGCATCGTTGAAGATTTTAATGGTCTGAATCACTACACATGGGTTGTTACCGCTTACTTATTGACATCAACTGCTTCTACACCTTTGTATGGAAAAATTTCTGACATTTATGGAAGACGTGTTGTTTTCCAATTTGCAATTGTGACTTTTCTTATTGGATCTTTTTTAGCTGGTGCTTCGCAAAATATGACACAACTAATTGCAACGCGTGCACTTCAGGGTCTCGGAGCTGGTGGATTAATGGCACTAACTTTCGTGATTATCGGCGACATCGTTCCCCCACGCGAACGTGGACGTTATCAAGGTTATTTCGGGGCAGTGTGGGGACTTTCATCTGTTGCCGGTCCACTACTTGGTGGCTTTTTCTCTGATCACGCAACAATTCTTGGCATTACTGGTTGGCGATGGATTTTCTACATTAACTTGCCCTTTGGAATTGCTGCGCTTCTTATTACTTCTGCCGTTCTTCATATTCCAAAAGTGAAACGTGAACACAAAATCGATTACTTGGGTGCAATTCTCATGGTTGCCGCAACTGTTTCGATTCTTCTCACCGTTTCAATTTATGGGCCAGAACATGGTTGGTTAGATGCAAGAACAATCGGGTACTTCATCGCAGGTCTCGTACTCGTTGCACTCTTTATATATTGGGAGTCAAAGGCTCAAGAGCCAATCTTGCCCCTCGAACTTTTTAAGAATCACACTTTCACAATAACTTCAATATTGGGCGCAGTTATTGGAGCAGGAATGTTTGGAGCAATTGTTATGTTGCCTTTGTACTTACAAGTTGTTAAGGGCGCGTCTGCTACTGAAGCTGGTCTTAAACTTATTCCACTGATGCTTGGAATAGTTTCTACTTCAATCTTTAGTGGAAAAGCAATTTCGAAATCTGGTAAGTACAAGAAATTCCCAGTGATGGGAACAACCCTCATGACTATTGGCATTTTGCTGATGGTCACATTAACTCGCGAAACACCTTTTTGGCAGCTTTCAATCTTTGCAATTCTAGTTGGTGCTGGACTTGGTCTTTCAATGCAAACTATTGTCATTGCATTACAAAACTCAGTCGAGTTTAAAGATATGGGAGTTGCAACAAGTTCGAATACATTCTTTAGATCTCTCGGTAGTGTTTTTGGAACCGCACTCTTCGGAAGTATCCTGACGAATCGTGTGGCGCATTACTTGCAATCAGGGTTTACTGAACTTGCTGCTAATAATCCTGCAGCAGTCTCTGGATTCGATCCAGAAAAACTGAAACAACTTTCATCTAATACCGCGGTTCTAAAAGAGCTTCCACTTGTCGTTCAGAACACCGCATTGGATGCATTCGTAAATTCATTCCATGTTGTATTTCTCGCAGCAGCGCCAGTAACAGCTCTAGGAATCATCTTGGCTCTCATGCTTCGCGAAGCTCCACTTCGCACAAATAAGGATTATGCAGCTGCTCGCGAGGAAGCTGCTGGCGAAGCGCTCGGATAACGATTGCTTAATAAATTCAAAAACGGGTTCACTAATCCTTTCGCAGAGTTTCCGCGAGAGGTTGGTGTTCTTGTCTTTGCATCTTTCTTCGTAGCTGTTGGTTTCGGAATCATCGCTCCAACAATTCCACTCTTTGCAAAATCTTTTGGTGTCAATAATGCTCAAGTGGGCTCAATAATTTCTGCATTTGCTCTTGCTCGTTTTGCTTCAGGACTAATCTCTGGAAAATTTGTTGATAAATTTGGTGAGCGATTGGTCTTTACCGTGGGTATTGCTTTCGTCGCCCTTTCCTCTTTTGCGGCTGCACTTGCTCAGTCATATGAGCAGTTGTTAATTTTTAGAGCTGCCGGTGGGCTCGGTTCATCAATGTTTTCCGTTGCTGCAGGTTCAATGCTTTTGCGCGCCGTCAGTGATGATAAGCGGGCACGTGCACAATCTTTATATAACGGAAGTTTTTTAGTCGGCATGATGGCAGGTCCTGTTATCGGCGGTTTCTTAACCGCAATCTCACTTAGGGCACCGTTACTTGTTTATGCAGCCCTTCTTGTAATTGCTAGTGCGGCCGGTGGATTCTTACTTCGTAACTCTGTTCTAGCTGCCAGACCGACAGAAAAATCAACAGTAGTGAAAACCTCAATCCGCGATGCACTTGCTATGAAGCCATACGTCATTGCATTAATGATCTCTTTTGTAACAGCGTGGGTTCTCTTTGGGATGAGCCGATCAGTACTGCCACTATTCATGGTTGAAGATATGAAATCATCTGCAGGATTTATTGGCGTTGGTTTTACTATCTCTGCGGTTGTTCAAGGACTTTTTTTACTCAAAGCCGGAGGGCTTTCAGATAAGCGCGGTCGTAAATTCTCTGCTATCTCAGGGTTAATGCTGCTAGGAATTTCTGTCGTTCTACTCGTTCTCACCTTCCACCCTTGGATATTTCTTCTATCAATGTTTGTCGGTGCCTTTGGTTCGGCTTTTCTTTCTACGACTCCAGCAGCAATTGTTGGCGATGTATTAAGAGGCAAGGGCGGACAAGTAATTGCGCTCTATCAAATGTCTGGTGATGCTGGCGCAATGATTGCGCCGATAGCACTTGGATTTATCGCCGATCATTATGGTTTCAGAGCAACATTCGCGATTAGCGCTCTGCTTGTCTTCTTAGTAATTGCTGTGGCAACAAAATTGCCCGAGACGCGGCCTTCGCATCTCGGGCAATCTAGTAAGTAATTTATATTTAGTCGCGACCACGCAAGATTGATAGAAGTCGCAAGATTTCCATGTAAAGCCAGACAATGGTGACCATGAGTCCGAAGGCTGCTCGCCATGATTCTTGTTCTGGCGCCGCGGCAGCAATACCTTTTTCAATCGCATCAAAATCTAGAATCAAGAAGAAGCTAGCAAGTGCAACGCCGGCAATAGCAATCATTGGACCGAATCCTGAAATTCCAAAGAGTCCGAGTCCGCCACCGAGTCCAGCGAATGAACCAATCATGCTGACAAGACCTAGCAACAAATATCCCATTGCTGCGCCGATGAGCATCTTTGTAAACTTTGGTGTCACACGAATTCGTCCACTGCGATAGGCAACGAGCATTCCTACGAATGCGCAAATTGTTCCCATAACTGCTTGGCCAGCAATTCCAGGATAAGCACTGTTAAGAACATGACTGATTGCGCCTAGTGCGATGCCCTGCACTGCAGCATAAGCAAGAATTAATGCTGGTCGAATTGTTTTGCTAAATGTATTGACCATGGCAAGAGCAAAGCCTGCAAGCAGTGAAATGAGAACTATTCCGCCACCGAGATTAAGTGTCCATGAAATTCCACCAGCTACAACTAAAACTGCAAGAAGCATTCCGGTGCGAGTAATAACATCATCCATGGTCATGC
>WLRX01000065.1 GCA_009706135.1 Actinomycetota bacterium | reverse complement strand
TTTGCTTGAATCGAATTTGCAGAAACAAATGTACCGATCAGCGCATCGGTTAACACAACACCTTGAACTAAATCATTTTTGAATCTGGCGCCAATAATCTCAGCCATTGGTTTTTCAACGAGATATTCCCATGTTTTATCTTGAGCAATCAGAGCTTTCATCTCACTTCGGGTTCGCAATGGTTCGAGAAAAGTTGGAGCCATTTTCTGTGCAAACTTCTCTACCTCAGAATAAAAATCCTGCCACGCGATACCTTCATCTGAAGAACCAGTTAGTTCGATAAATGACTCTTCGGTTTGCTTGTCCCAGACTCTGGAAATATGTAAACCTAAATCCTTACCATCTTTTTTGTAAGGCGTAAAAGAGGAAACTTCTCGGGAAATTGTTTCAAAATTTAGAGTCAAATCTTTAACAATTTGATCAGGCAGGAGCGCCACTAAATATGAATAGCGAGAAAGCAGTGCGTCATATTCTTTAAATGCTCGAACGCTTGCGGTTGCTCCACCAATTTCATCTGCGGCCTCTAGAATTAAAACACGCTTGCCTGCCTTAGCTAGATAAGCAGCAGCAACTAAACCATTGTGCCCTGCGCCCATGACGATGACGTCATATTTCATCTGAGAACTGTATTCGCCAAATTACTTAGCTTCAAGAATCAGTGAAACAGAGTTGATGCACCAACGTTGATCAGTTGGAGTGTCATAACCTTCGCCGTCAAAGACGTGACCAAGATGTGAATCACATGCAGCGCATCTGACTTCTGTTCTGATACGAGGTGCGAGTGACCTATCTTCAATTAGTGTGACCGCATCATCTTGCGTTGGAGCATAAAAACTTGGCCATCCACATCCAGAATGAAACTTTGTTTCGCTTCTAAATAATTCAGATTGACACGCTTTGCACTTGTAGACACCTGTTATTTCAGTATCCGTGTACTCCCCTGTAAATGCTTGTTCTGTTGCACCTTTGCGTAATACTTCATAGGAAAGTGGATCCAATTTTGCCTTGAGTTCCTCCTCATTTAAATGAATTTTTCTGCTCATGCAATCACCGCACTTTCGGGAAATTTTACGCCTGTGCTTGAATGGCAGTCATAGCCATTTGGATTCTTTTCAAGATACCGCTGGTGATACTCCTCGGCTTCAAAATATTCGTGCTCACTAGCTGGCAATACTTGAGTAACTATGTGGCCAATGGAATTAGCATCGAGTGCATTCTGATAGATATTAAGAGATTTTTGGACTTCATCTCTTTGTTCATCAGATGTTGTAAAAATTGCACTTCTGTATTGCGAACCTATGTCATTTCCCTGGCGATCCATCGTTGTTGGATCGTGCATCTCCCAAAATTCTTTTAACAATCGTGAATATGAGATCGTGCTGGGGTCAAAGGTAACTCTGACTGTTTCGGTATGACCAGTTTTTCCTGTACAGACTAATTCGTAGGAAGGGTTTCTTACTGAGCCTCCCATATAACCCACGTTTGTTTGAATGACTCCCTCTAATTTCCACATTCGTCTTTCGGCACCCCAAAAACAACCAGTTGCAAAATATGCTGTATGTGCGCTCATCTCTGAATTCTCGCACCTCATTTGTATTCATGCACGCGCTGATAACCTTGAGCATGCGCCCCCGTAGCTCAGGGGATAGAGCACAGCCCTCCGAAGGCTGGTGCGCAGGTTCGATTCCTGCCGGGGGCACGCACTCATATCTATATGTAGGGCGACTTAAATCACTTTATTTATAGAAATCTTTTGCCGTACATCCTTGTTTAAGTATTCAATACACGAGAGAATTAGAACGTTGCGTTGGCATCAATGCCTCGTATTTAGTAATTTTCGAAAATCTTTTGTGTAGAAAGGATGGTTCTGTCATGGATTGGCGTCATCAATCTGCTTGTCGCGATGAAGATCCTGAACTCTTCTTTCCGGTTGGAAATACTGGTCCTGCAATTACTCAAATTGAAGAAGCAAAAAAAGTTTGTAATCGTTGCATTGTTAAAGAGCCTTGCTTGGCTTGGGCACTTGAAAGTGGTCAAGATGCTGGTGTGTGGGGTGGGCTTTCAGAAGATGAACGTCGTGCTCTGAAGCGCCGCGCTGCTCGAAACCGTGCACGCATGCAAGAACAAAATCACATGGGAAATCCCGCTTAAATAGGAAACCTAAGTTTGGCAACCGTTGAATTTTGCATTCTCTTTAAATCTATAGAACCTTTTAATTCATTTTCCGTCAAGGTTCTTACAATCTGAAGTCCTAAATTAGATGATGTATTAAAGTCAAAATCACTTGGCAAGCCCACGCCATCATCGCAAATTTCAATAACGCAATCCTTGCTTGATCGCTCGATTCTGATTTCTAATCCTGTGCCTTGAGCAGCTAAACCATGTTCAAGAGCGTTATGAATTAACTCGGTGACTACCAGCGCAAGAGGCGTTGCAATACGCGGATCGAGGGAAGAAATCTCTCCAACTCGGGTTACCTTTAATTCACTCATTCGTGGACTCAAATCAAGGGCGTGAGCTATCAGTGAATCCAAAACTTGGTCAAAGGCAACGCTTGCTTCCGAGCTAGTTGAGAGTGTTTCGTGCACTAAGGCAATTGAGGCTATCCGTCGTACCGCTTCATCTAGTGCGGCACTCGCACTCGGATCTTCAATACGTCGTGCTTGCAATCTCAATAGCGCTGAAACCGTCTGCAGATTATTTTTTACACGATGATGAATTTCTTTGATTGTCACATCTTTAGTCACAATTACATGTTCGCGACGGCGCAGTTCGGTAACATTTTGGATTAAGACTATTGCTCCGATGCGATCTGATCCTGCTAATAGTGGAAGCACGATTAAATCTATCGTTGCTCCTTCATTTTCACACTCTGCACGCTGTAAATTCTTTCCGCTAAGACGGCTCCGTAACCCTTGATCATCGGCGTCAAAGTTATTCTTATTAATCTGCTCACTTATTTCGCCGAGGTTAAACCCTTCAAGATCGTTCTCCCATCCAAGTCTGTTGTAGGCAGATCGCGCATTAGGGCTAGCAAAGGAAATATTTCCATTTACATCTAATCTTATTAATCCATCTCCCACACGTGGTGCGGGGTCAAAATATGCATGAGCACCTGGATACGGAAACGTACCTTCGCAGACCATTGCATATAGTTTGTGGGCTATCTCCCGATAATTAAGTTCTAGTCGACTTGGAGTGCGCATTGACTCTGCGCTTCTGTGACGAGAAATAATAGCGATTACTTGGGATTCAAAAATTACTGGGACAGTCTCAACCTTGATCATGGTTTCGCCGATTAACTCTGGCTCTGAGTCTCGAATAATTTCAGCATTAGAAAGCGCTTGATCTATAAGTGGTTTTGATCCCCACTCGATTTCATCACCAATCACATCGTGTGTAAAAATTGTTGCCGCCGTTGTTGGACGGATGTGAGCCACAGCAACATAACCACTAGGCCAGTTTTTGAAATCTTTTCGCAGTGGAACCCAAAGGACTAAGTCCGCAAATGATAAGTCCGCGAGTAATTGCCAATCGGCGATTAGCTCCTGAATTCTATGAATATGTTGTGCTGAAAGTGGCGATCTACCGTGAACGAGATCTTCCAAGCGAGCCATTACTTATTACCTACAGATTGCAAATAATCGCCTACCTCTTGCGTTGCGTACCACGTTAATTCATCCTCGACTGAGTCATATACAAAGAGGGCTTCAACGCGATCCCAAATAATTTCGTGAAGTATTTCTATCGTCTCTTCATTATGTTGAGAGACTTCTTTTTCCGCCAATTCAACTGCGATGACAAACCCACCAGATGCGCGGGCGGCAATCATCGAAATTTCATATTCAGCTTCTTCATCATCTAGCTCTGGATTGGCAGTGATAAATTTTATTGTTGGCGCATAAACAATCTCCGGGACACAGGATTTTTGAAGATAAAAATTCCTGACTCCATCAATCGTCATGGGCAGATATGCACGCATAGCCCAAGGGTATAAGAGTTTGCTAAATCATTTCACTTGCGATGGCGACTAACGCTTTTCGCAGTATTCCTCGTTCGTTGACCTCTGCAAGGGCGCCTCGCGATTGTGCCGAATCATCAGTATTGCGGGTATCAACTGGTAGAACATATAAATGCTGTGCTTTGTGTGTGGTGGCAGTTTCCAAGAAAGCCTTTTCTTCTTCCTGCCCCTTTCGACCATTCGAACGCATGTTTAGAACTAAAGTAATTGAAGAATTTACCGAAGTTCTGTTAAGAATTGATGTGACTTTCTTGAAACGCTCCTTTCCAATTCTATCGGGCCTTGTAATGATCCATAAATCATCTGCATGATCGCCCGCCCATGTAATCACCAATGAATCCGCACGTTTGTCAGAAAAATGCGATGACAAATCATGAATCGCTCCAATATCAAGGATTATGAAATCAAATTCAGCGCTAGCTTTTTCAATGAATGAATCAAATTCACCAATTCTTTGACGTGTGAGCTCTTTAATATACAGAAATGGTGAAGTTAGCCGCCAGAGTTCTTCATCCATGAGATTTCTTTGATCTAAATAAATAGCAATATTGGCTTCAGAAAGATTGGCATCGATAAGCAAAATCTTCTTCTCTTTAATGCTCAGTTCGTACGCTAGGTTAATTGCTACGGTACTTGCCCCCGTGCATGAACCTGCAGATGAGATTGCAATAATGCGTGATCTTTTTTGGGATTGCATGAGGGGGGTAAGTTTTCGGATTAATGGCGATCTCACATATCCCCGTATGAAAGTTGCAAGCTGGGTCGCAGTGGTTGGAATTTGGTGCAATGAATCATCAGGAGCGCCATCTGAAATCGTTGAAGCGAATCCAATTATTTGTCGAAAATTTAGTACAAGGTCCTCAAAAACTACTGGATTAAAATCATTTAAGTCAGGTGAATACAAGAGTAGAGCAGTACTAATTTGATCTTGATGAGTAGCACAAAATTGAACTAGTGAGTCAAAGTCAACAGCTCGATGAATAACGCTCCATCCTTGTGTGAATAAAGTGCCAGCAACGAAACTTTCTTGATCAGAGTTTGAGATTGCAGTGACGATAACCGGAAGCGAAATTTCAGCCATGCGAGCTCACAAGAACAACTCGACCTTGGGATGTAGCGGCGAGAAGGAGCAGAACATCCTCGGAATTAATTGCCACCGTTAACCCAATTTCATTACCAAAATTTGAGCCACTCTTGCTAATGGCAAGTACATGCGCTTGTGCAACCACTAACTCTGGGACGAGTTGCATTTCAGTATTCGTTTCATTTTGAACCCAGTAGATATCAATGCTGGCCCCAGGAATCATTCCAGCGGGAACATCGGCTGATCGAATACTTAATGGCACTGAACTAAGTTTTAGTACATCCAACTGGGTTGTAATTGAACTTCTGGGTATTAGTTCGTGTGCTTCCACTCGAACTTTAGTAAAGGTTCCAAGAAGTAGTGAGGCATCGCTCATGTAATTGTCTGCGACCTGCCCGAGTGAAACTTGAACACTAGCGAGATCACTTGCAACTATTTGATGTCCAGGAAGTAGGAAGGTTGTAGAAACCAACATATGTGTTTTTTGGTTTGCAAGTGAGGAAAAGATGTAAGCGCTGATAAACGATGCGACTATCAGTACTATTGCAAGAACTAAGCGAGAGCGTGATGATTTTCTTTTAATGGCCATAGATAGGTACTCAACTCTAGAAAATATTCGAACCCATACGTAGTGCACATTCATACTTTTT
>WLRX01000064.1 GCA_009706135.1 Actinomycetota bacterium | reverse complement strand
CCACCAGGGTTTGGCAGTGGTCCTTTATCAATCTGAACGATGTCTTTCCATCCAAGCTTTGCAAGGTGATAAACCATGCCGTTGCCGACGATGCCTGCGCCAATAACGACGCACTTTGCTTTACTTGGTAACTTGCTCATTCTATATTCTCCGTATTTTTCTTGATGGTGGGTGGTGGTAGGTGGTTAGAGATTCTTTCGAATTGTTGTTTCGAAACCTTCGACATGATCGCGCATAGCTTTGGCTGCTGCTTTTCCATCATTAGCCGCAATCGCTTCAAGTAACGCACGATGTTCGATAATTGCATCCGATAGTTCTTCTACTTGATCCAGCGCTAAAAACCAGATGCGAAGCGCGTGGGCATAGTAATTATCAAGGGAAGATGCCAAAAATTCGTTGTGAGTACATTCATAAATATGGTGGTGAATTCTTTGGTCGAGTTGAATTAGAGTGCGCATCTCAGGCTTGCCTTTGATGGCATCAATTTCTTTAATTAACTCAAGAGTTATGGCTCGATCAGACTTTGTTGATCGAAGGGCAGCTAACTCCGCAGCCTTAATTTCTAGCACTGCACGAACTTCAGAGACTGCCGCTAAATTTTCAACATCAACATTGGAAACAAACATTCCACGGCGAGGAAATACTTCAACAAGTTTCTCATTGGCCAAAATTCGAAGCGCTTCACGAATAGGTGTTCGACCAAACTTTAATTTAGCCATTAATGTGGCTTCAGAAATTAGTGAACCTGGTTCTAATTCAAGAGTAATAATTTTTGAGCGTATTACTGCATAAGCTTCTTCGGCTAATGAAGTGCTTTCAGGCCCTCGGGTGAGGATCTCTTGGAAGGCAACGCTGCTCATATCCGGCATCGTATATCAGTTGTATATGAATGAATAGCCTCCTAGAAGAGGTATTTCACGAAGAGCCAGGCGCTTGCGGCAAGGCCGGTGATCAAGACCAGCCCCTTGTAGAAGTTTGGATTCATGCGGGTAGCCCATCTGCCCCCCAAGGTTCCACCCACAGTGGATCCAGCCAAGAGAGCGAGCACAAATGGCCAATGAACTAAGCCGCTGAATATATACAAAGCGTTGGAAACAATGCTGGTGCATCCAACAATTAAATTCTTGGCCTGATTTAGATCCGAAGTTTTGCGGCGAGCATCACGCGCAAGGACGGCAATAACCATGACCCCTTGGCCGGGGCCAAAATAACCACAATAGAAACCACTGGCCGCGATTCCGATGTTCTCTTTTACCCGAAGGCGTACGTCTACTCGTGGTTTGACCTTGATTAATAAGCTAAACGTTGCAAAGAGAAGTAAGAATGGAACTATCTTTTCGAAGACCTTTGGTGGCACATTTATCAAGGCAACTGCTCCAAGGATTGTTGCAGCGATTGAAATCCAAATTAATTGGGCATATTCGCGGGCAAGATCTTTTATTCGATGTCGGATAGAAATAAGTGCGAAGAAGTTAGCCGGTGTCACACCAATTGAATTTGTCATCGCCGCACTCACTGGTGAGATTCCTGTGGCAAGCAGTACAGGATATGAAATAACTGAAGCTCCCCCGGCCATGCCGTTGATTACACCTACTAGCAAGCCAACGGCTGCAATAAAAAGGAATTCAAGCATAATTTAGTTTAACTCGTGAGCTGAAATTAAATCCTCTGGTGTGTCAATATCAATTAGCGCACCGGTATCAACGCTGACTTTATTTATGATTAAAAGTTCGCAGAGCGCGCGCATCGATTGACCATGAAGAGCACCTAGTTTTGCCAAAGCCTCTAGCAGCGCTTCTCGTCGATATATTCCACAGAGTGGTTGTTTAAATCCTTGCGAATCAACTGGCATTGCAGCATCGTCAGTAATTGCTTCAAGTAATTGTGGAAACAAAGATGAGCCGTAAGGCATATCAACTGCTGCAATTGCAACAAATTCGGTATCTACTTCTTGCAGTCCACGCGCAATGCCTGCAACTGGTCCGCCCAATGGAGGTTGCTCAAATACATCTTTGCCGACAATCACAGTTTTGATACCTGCAGGAATGAAACTAACTACATGATCTAGAAGTGTTATCCCGTTTAGTAGCGCTTGTGATTTATCAGAGCCAAAACGTTTGTTCGTGCCACCAGATAAAACGATGACGCTCCACATTTTCATATGTAAATAATAGGTCTATAAAAATCATTGCCCGCCGCACTCCTTAGAACAGGTAAAAGGAGTGAAGCGGGCGTTGATTTGGTATCTAAATTAGTTTCCCGAGGAGAAGGCAGCATCAAATGATGCAGCTGATGGTTCAATCGCACACATCTTGCGAATGAACTCAAGTGATTCAGGTCCACCAATTAAACGATCCATTCCAGCGTCTTCCCATTCAACTGAAATTGGACCGTTATAACCGATTGCATTGAGCATGCGGAAACATGCTTCCCATGGAACATCTCCATGACCAACGGACACGAAGTCCCATCCGCGTCGTTGATCACCCCATGGAAGATGAGAACCTAAGCGACCATTGCGACCGTTTAGTTGTTTAACGGACTCTTTGCAGTCCACGTGATAAATACGATCTCTGAAATCAGATAAGAATCCAACAGGATCAAGATCTTGCCAAACAAAGTGACTTGGATCGAAGTTCAATCCGAATGCTGGACGATGTTTAATTGCTTCGAGTGTTCGAACTGTTGTCCAGTAATCGTAAGCAATTTCTGATGGGTGAACTTCGTGTGCAAACTTAACGCCCACTTCATCAAAGACATCAAGAATTGGATTCCAACGATCAGCAAAGTCTTTATACCCTGCATCAATCATTGCTGGTGGTACAGGTGGGAACATTGCAAGTGTGTGCCAAATTGATGAACCGGTAAAGCCAATAACAACTTTAACGCCGAGCTTTGCTGCTGCGCGTGCTGTGTCTTTCATTTCATTTGCACAACGTTGACGAACGCCTTCAGGATCTCCATCGCCCCACAAACGTGCAGGCAAAATTCCCTTATGTCGCTCATCAATTGGATGATCGCAGACTGCTTGTCCTACAAGGTGATTAGAGATTGCATAGACTTTGAGGTTGTGCTTTTTCAAGATTGCATGACGACCCTCGATGTACCCAGGTTCGTTGAGTGCACGATCAACTTCGAAGTGATCGCCCCAACATGCAATTTCTAATCCGTCATATCCCCATGACGATGCAAGACGGCACATTTCTTCAAATGGAAGATCTGCCCATTGACCGGTGAAGAGCGTTACTGGACGTGGCATTTTATTCTCCTTCTATTTCACGTTAGTGAGTTGTGATTTATTTTCTGCACTTGCTTCAACCGCATCAAGAACTTGCTGAACATACAAACCATCAGCAAACGAAGGAGATGGGTTTGAATTCTTATCAATTGCAACTACGAAGTCATAAACCTCGTGGGTGAATGTGTGCTCATAACCAATGATGTGTCCTGGTGGCCACCACGCCGCGACATAAGGCTGTGCACCATCTGTCGTCAGAATCTTTCTAAATCCTGCCTCAGATGAAGGAGTCGTGTGATCATGAAATAGCAATTCGTTCATATCTTCAAAGTTAAAGTACAAACTTCCCTTAGAACCATTTACTTCAATAGACATTGCATTCTTACGCCCGGCAGCAAAGCGAGTTGCTTCAAATGTTCCGATTGCTCCATTTTCAAAGTTCGCAGTAAAAACGGCAGTGTCATCAACTGTTACTTGGCCACGTCCAGAAGATGTTCCAGCTGTGAGGCCTGTGTAAGCAGCTGGTAATGGGCGTTCTTTGATAAATGTTTTAAGTTGTCCGCTGACAGAAGTAATCTTTGAACTTGTTAAGAAGTAAGAGGCATCAATGATGTGTGCTGCAATATCTCCGAGTGCTCCTGAACCAGCAGTTTTTTTATCCAAGCGCCAGACCAATGGAAACTCTGGATCAATAATCCAATCTTGCAAGTAATTGGCACGCACGTGAAAAATCGTTCCGAGCTTTCCACTATCAATAAATTGTTTTGCAACTGCCAAAGCTGGAACACGGCGATAATTAAATGCAACCATTGATTTGGTTCCATTCTTTGCAGCTTCTGCTGCGGCATCGGCCATTGCTTTTGCTTCTTTGCCATTATTGGCTAACGGTTTTTCACAAATCACATGCTTGCCAGCTTTGAGTGCGGCTATTGCAATTTCTTCGTGGGTGTCTCCCGCTGTGCAAATATCAATGACATCAATATCGCTTCTGGTGATGACTTTCTTCCAATCAGTTTCTGCTTCGTTCCAACCAAATGTGACTCGAGCAGCCTCTAGCGCTTCTTTACTTCGACCGCAGATGACGCTCATTTCAACTTGCGGAGCATCAGGGAAAAAGTGATTAACGCTTCGCCATGCATGTGAGTGCACTTTTCCCATGAAGCCATAGCCAATCATTGCAACACGCAAAGTCTTTGACATTTTCCTGACTCCTTTTTCTTTTTAAGCTACTCCGAGATATTTGTTTTGTAAATCTGCACTTGCGCGCAATTCCTTCGACGAAACAGTTGCCTGTATTTCTCCATTAGAGAGAATGACAATCTCATCGCACAGATTCGATGCAAACTTAAGATTTTGTTCGATAAGCAATACCCGTTGTCCCTGGGCAACCAAGTCGCGCAGAGAGTTACCAAGGTGTTCAACAATTGCTGGTGCTAACCCTTCTGATGGTTCATCCATCAATAAAAGTGTTGGGTTAGTCATCAAAGCACGACCAATTGCAAGCATTTGCTGTTCGCCACCTGAGAGCATCGCTCCGCCATTTTTTTTGCGCTCTGCAAGACGGGGGAATAATTCATAAACTTTTTTTGCGCTCCATTGACTATTGCGCTTTTCAAGAATACGTAGGTGCTCATCAACTGTCAGAGATGGAAAAACTCGGCGCCCCTGTGGAACATAACCAATTCCTGCATTAGCAATCTTTGTTGGTGATAGACCTGTCAGTGTTATATCACCATAAGAAATTGTGCCGGCAGTTGTTGCGTTTAATCCCATAATTGCTTGAGCAAGGGTGGATTTTCCCATTCCATTTCGACCCATGAGTGCAACTGGTTTATCAGAAACTTTTAAGTTAACTCCATGCAGAACGCGGACATGACCATATCCAGCTTCGACGCCAGAAATTATGAGATCACTCATGGTTGCTCCCTAGGTAAAGATCACGAACTGCAGAACTATTGCGAACTTCATCTGGTGAACCATGCATAAACATAGTTCCATCGTGCATAACGATTACTTCATCGGCAACTGCAAGAGCCACAGCCATATCGTGTTCAATCAAAACGAGTGTCATTTCTTTGTCTAGAGATTTAAGTAGATCTACGAGACGACCGCGCTCAGTTGGACTAATACCGGCTGCTGGTTCATCAAGCATCAAAATCTTTGGGCGCATGGCAAGAGCCATTGCAACTTCAAGTTGGCGCGATTCACCATGTGAAATATCTGAAACTAAAGTATCTGCCTTCTTCAATAGATCAACTTTTTCTAAAATGCCTGTGCTGTCATTACGAATTTGATCAGATGTAGCGGGATTGGCTAACCAGCTGATTTTCTTTTCCCCGAGTGCTTGACGAAGTGAGGCATATAAGTTTTCACGCACTGTTAAGCCTTGAAATAATTTTGAAGTCTGGAATGTTCGAGCAATTCCTAAATTGGCTCGGCTATGCGCAGGTTGTTTTGAAACATCTTTGCCAAACACCGAAATCGAGCCACCACTGAGCGGATAAACGCCCGTAATCAAATTAAAGAGCGTTGATTTACCGGCTCCATTTGTTCCAATAATTGTT
>WLRX01000063.1 GCA_009706135.1 Actinomycetota bacterium | reverse complement strand
CTATGAAACTAATTACAGCAATCCTTAAGCCACATAAGTTAGAAGAAGTAAAAGTGGCACTACAAAGCCTTGGCGTCAAAGGCATGACAGTTTCAGAGGCGAGCGGATTTGGTCGCCAAAAAGGCCACATTGAGGTTTATCGAGGAGCCGAATACACGGTGGATCTAATTCCAAAAATTAGATTAGAGATACTTGCCGATGACGCAGAAGTTCAGGCAATAATCGATCAGATTGTTAAAAGTGCTGCCACTGGAAATATCGGAGATGGAAAAGTTTGGGCTATTCCCATCGAACAAGTTGTGCGCGTTCGAACCGGCGAACAAGGTTCCGAGGCCATCTAAGCAAATGTTCAGGGCTGAAGTAGGCTCTGCACATGTTTGATGCACTCTCGGCTCGCTTCGCCAAAACATTTGGCGGACTTCGCGCGAAAGGAAAGATTTCTTCTTCAGATATTGAATCTGTGATAGAAGAAATTAGAAGCGCCCTTCTTGAAGCAGATGTTGCTCAAGAAGTTATCGATCTATTTACTGACCGCATACACACACAAGCAGTTGCACTCTTACCTACGTTTCAGGCTGGAAGTAATCAAGCTCAGGCGATTTTCGAAGTTGTTAACTCAGAGTTGGTTTCAATTCTGGGCTCTGAAGCAAGACGTATTCGGTTTGCAAAGAATCCACCAACTGTTCTTATGTTGGCTGGATTGCAAGGCGTAGGTAAAACAACACTTGCGGCGAAATTAGCTAAGTTTTATAAAGATCAAGGCAATACGCCATTGCTAGTTGCTGCGGATCTACAACGACCTAACGCGGTTACTCAGCTGCAAGTTTTAGGTCAGCAAATCGACGTGCCAGTGTTTGCATCAGAACAAGGAAATGGTTCTGGAAACGCCGTACAGGTTGCGCGTGATGGAGTCGCTTTCGCACAATCGAAACTTTATAACATGGTAATTGTTGATACAGCAGGTCGACTTGGCGTTGATGACGAACTTATGGATGAAGCAATTGCAATTAGAAATCAAATAAAGCCTGATGAAATTCTCTTCGTTATTGATGCGATGATTGGTCAAAGTGCAATTAAAACAGCGCGAGCCTTCGAACAAGGTGTTGGCTTTGATGGGTTAGTTTTAACTAAATTAGATGGCGATGCACGTGGCGGTGCCGCTCTTTCCATTACAGAAATAATCAAGCGCCCGATTATGTTTGTTTCTACGGGTGAGAAAATCAGTGATTTTGATCTTTTCTATCCAGATCGCATGGCTTCTCGCATACTTGGATTAGGCGATGTCGCAACACTTGCCGAACAAGCAAAGAAGGCGTTGAACCCTGAAACGAGTGCAAAGCTTGAGGAAAAGTTTGCACGTGGCGATGATTTCACGTTAGAAGATTTCTTGGAACAGCTTGAAGCGATGGCAAAGATGGGGTCCATGGGCAAATTACTCTCAATGCTGCCAGGTGCTGCTTCAATGAAAAAACAAATCGAAAACTTTGATGAAAGTGAAATCACTCGAACAAAAGCAATCGTGCAATCAATGACTCCGCATGAAAGACGTGACATAAAAGTTCTCAACGGGACTAGGCGCTCACGAATTGCTCGGGGCAGTGGTCGCGCAGTTTCAGAAGTTAATTCACTCGTAGAAAGATTTAGTGCAGCGCAGAAGGCTATGAAACAGATGCGCAATGGAAATGTTCCGGCAGGAATGCCAGCAGGCATGCCCGATATGAGGAGTGCAAAACCAGCGGTTGCGCACAAGAAGAAGTCCAAGTCGGGTAACCCCGCTAAAAGGGCCGCAGAAGAGCGCGAGTAGGCCTTAATTTCGCTTCCTGAGTATCTGATGGCAAGATTAGCCTTCTGTGACGGGGCCCTCTACCCCCGAAACATCCAAGTCCATCGCTTGGCCAAAATGATTGCGCACCCCGCTGCGATCACATTGGCACGGCATACATTTACAGGAGCACAAGTTACTTGGCTACAAAAATTCGTTTAATGCGCATGGGAAAAATTCGCACACCTTATTTCCGTATTGTTGTTACAGATTCACGTAAAGCTCGCAATGGTTTATCCATTGAAGAGATTGGTCGTTATGCACCAGGTCAAGAACCATCGCTGATCGAAGTTAATTCTGATCGTGCTCTTTACTGGCTGGGCACTGGCGCACTTCCAACGGCGGCAGTAGAGGCAATTTTAAAAGTTACTGGTGATTGGCAAAAGCACAAGGGTCTTCCTGGAACAGAAGGAACTCTTAGAGTTGCAGCACCAAAGCCACACAAGAGTGTTGCTTACGAAGCAGCAGTGAAGCAAGCAATGGATGAGCCAAAAGAAGGCGCAACAACTTTGAAGAAGAAGGCACAAGAAAAGTTGGCTGCAAAAGCTAATCCAGTTGTCGTAGAAGAAGTTCCAGCGGTAGCAGCAGAAGCACCAGCTGAAGTTGTTGCGGATGAAACTCCAGCTGTAGAGGCACCAGTTGCAGAAGCAGTTGTTGAAGAGACTCCAGCAGCAGAAGTTGTTGCAGAAGTTACGCCGGAAGCATCTCCAGAAGCGGCTGCTGAATAACAATGATGGATGAAGCACTTGAGCATCTTGTAAAAGGGATCGTTGATAATCCTGAAGATGTTGTTGTGAAGGAAAAAACTCATCGTCGCGGAACAACGCTTGAAGTACGAGTAAATCCTGAAGACATTGGCAAAGTTATTGGTCGAAATGGCCGTACAGCTAAGGCTCTTCGTACAGTTGTCAGCGCAATTGCTGGTCGCACAGTGCGCGTCGATCTCATCGAGACCGACGAGGCTCGCTAACAACTGTTCGACTATGCGTTTACTCGTGGGCCGCATTGGTCGCGCTCACGGAATTCTTGGTGAAGCGACAATCGAAGTTCGAACTGACGACCCGGATGTTCGATTTGCCGTAGGCGCAACTGTTAATACAGATAAACATGGTGATCTAAAAATCATATCTGGGCGAGTTCATAATGGAATTTTGCTCTTAGGTTTTCAGGGAATCACAACTCGTAACCAGGTTGAACAATTACGAAATGAAATGATGTATTCCGAAGTTGATATCAACGCATCAACGGGGGATGACGACGAATATCACGTTCTTCAACTCATCGGATGTACTGTATTTCTGGAATCTGGCGAGAAGTACGGAGAAATTTCTGACGTTATCAATTTACCGGGTCAAGACTTATTAGCGATTCAAACAGGCGAAGGTGAATCACTCATTCCCTTTGTGCATCAATTGGTGCCCGAAGTTGATGTCAAAAATAAGAGAATCGTAGTTATTCCTCCTACAATTTCAGGAGAGTTAAAATGAAATTAGATGTTGTAACCATATTTCCTGATTACCTTACTCCATTGAAGTTATCTCTTCTAGGTAAGGCTCAAGAAGAAGGATTGTTAGAGATAAATATTCACGATTTACGTGCGCATGCAACGGATAATCATCACAGCGTTGATGACACCCCATATGGTGGCGGCGCTGGCATGGTTATGAAAGCCGAAGTATGGGGATCCGCTCTGGATCCTCTGCTTATTCAAGATGTTGATTTAATTATTTTGACACCAGGTGGAAAACGTTTTAACCAGCGCATGGCTGAACAATTCTCTAAGTGCACACAATTAGTTTTTGCGTGCGGTCGATATGAAGGCATTGATGATCGCGTTCGCCAGTTTTACTCACAGGATAAATTCGCTGCCCAAAACGTTCGTGTTCACGAAGTATCAATTGGCGATTATGTTTTGGGTGGGGGAGAAGTTGCGGCCATGGTGATGATTGAAGCGATTACCCGTTTGCTTCCTGGAGTACTTGGCAATCCTGAATCAGTTATTGAAGAGTCACATATGCACGAAGGATTTGCTGAATATCCTGCTTTTACTAAACCGCAAACTTGGAGAGATATCGCAGTTCCTGAGATATTGCTCGGCGGAAACCACGCACAAATCGCAGCATGGCGCGCACAATCTGCCAAAGATAGAGCCAAAAAGAATTTCTAACTCGCGCGTAATGCTTTTCTTACCGTAGGCTTAATTCCATGTCCGAAGAGTCAGAACAAATCCAATCCCGACTCATTCGTGACCTTGAACCCGTCGTTGCCGTAGAACTTGAGCGACATCTTGCAATTCAAAAAAATTGGTACCCACACGAGTATGTACCTTGGAGTGAAGGCCGCGATTTCGCAGGTCCACTTAATGGTGATGCATGGGAAGCGAAAGACTCTCGATTAAGTTCAGTTGCCCAAGATTCGCTCATTTTGAACTTATTAACTGAAGATAACTTACCAAGCTATCACTCTGAAATTACTCTCTCCATGGGCAGAGATGGCGCCTGGGGTAATTGGATCGAACGCTGGACTGCCGAAGAAGGTCGTCACTCGATTGTCATTCGCGATTACTTAATGGCTACACGAGGAGTTGATCCTTACGAGTTAGAAGATTTGCGAATGGCACATATGTCCTTGGGATATCAAACTCCCTACGACAATGACATGCTGCACACAATTGCCTACGTCTCTTTTCAGGAATTAGCTACTCGAATTTCACACCGAAATACAGGCAAGATTTCTGATGATCCGATTGCCGAAGCAATGATGCAAAGAATTGCACTTGATGAAAACCTTCATATGATTTTTTACAGAAATACTCTTCAGGCTGCACTAGAACTTGAGCCAAATGCAGCAATGCGTGCAATTGCAGATGTAGTAACAAATTTTGATATGCCGGGTGCGAATATGCCTGGGTTCGGTCGCAAAGCTGTGCAGATTGCTCTGGCTGGTATTTATGACATGCAACAACACCTCGAAGAAGTTATCGCCCCTGTACTTCGAGCATGGAATGTTTTCGAAAGAAATGATCTAACAGGTGATGGCCTAGTTGCTCGTGATGAGCTCACTGCATTTCTAGATAAAACCACGGAAGAATCAAATCGATTTAATGAAAAGCGTGAACATCACTTTGAGCGACTTATTGCTCGCGGACAAGAGCCAATTCGCATTCAAAAATGAGCAAACGCGCAATCTTTATTGAACACGACCACGTCAGTGAAGGTGGTCCAATCTGGCATCAATTCAAAGTTCGTGGATATGAAATAACCAGATTCGTTATCGTGGATAAAGAAAATCAGAAGAATCCTAATGTCACTGTACAGTGGCCAGACCTTCTCTCATTTGACGTTGTAGTTGTCATGGGCGCACCGTATGCCGCCTATGGCGATGATGTTGTTGGAAATTGGTTGTTACCAGAATTAGTGAAAATAAAAGAAGTTCATAACGCAGGAATTCCGATACTCGGAATTTGCTTTGGGGGACAACTCATGTCACGTGTCCTAGGTGGCACAGTTTCAAGATCTCCTCGCGCCGAACTTGGTTGGTATGAAATCGAGAGCAAGGATGAATCGCTCATTCCAACTGGCCCTTGGTTTCAATATCACTGGGATCGTTTCACTCTTCCGCCAGATGCAACATTGATCGCAGATAATGATTTATGTCCTCAAGCTTTTTCATTTGGCCGCACTTTAGGTCTGCAATTTCATCCAGAGATTGATGCACATGTCCTGGATTTATGGCTGGATATGGAAGGTGGATGCGCCGAGGTTGAATCCGAAGGTGTTGACGTTAAAGAACTTCGTGCCCAAACAAAAGAAATTGAAGAGCAAAGCAATCAGCGCGGTTACGATTTAGTCGATCAATTTCTTGATCGCATCGCAACCGCGCCGATTAAGCGGATCTAATTACTAAATTTACATATCAAGTGGAGTTACGTACGCTCCAGAAATACCACCATCTACCAACAAGTTAGATGCTGTTATAAATGATGAGTCATCACT
>WLRX01000062.1 GCA_009706135.1 Actinomycetota bacterium | reverse complement strand
TTCGATATCGGCCGGTACAAAGGTCGATGCGAGTTCGCGGTCTGACTGACTCATGTGGAGCAGTCTAGATTATGCGCTCTTCTCTTCTTGACCTTTATCGCGACGTGCACCCCGTTTAGGAATGTCACCAGTGCGAGCAATCAAAGTTGGAGCGCCACCATCACTAATGCACTCTTGGGTCAAAATCACCTTTGCAATATCTGCGCGACTTGGAACGTCATACATCACACCAAGTAGAACGCTTTCAAGAATTGCGCGTAGCCCACGAGCACCTGTTCCGCGCTTAAGAGCAAGTTCTGCAATCGCATCTAGGGCTTCTGGTGTGATTTCGAGTTCGACATCGTCAATATCGAAGAGACGTTGATATTGCTTTACCAATGCATTCTTTGGCTCGGTAAGAATCTGCATCAGCGCTGGCTTGTCTAAGTTTTCAACGCTCGTGATAACTGGAAGACGACCGATGAATTCTGGAATCATTCCGAACTTCAGTAAATCCTCTGGCATAACATCAGAGAAAATGTCACGACGGTTTTTCTCTGCTTCGCTCTGAAGTGTTGCGTTAAAGCCAACACCTGCAGATCCGCTACGACTTTCAATTATCTTTTCGAGGCCGGCAAATGCTCCACCTACAATAAAGAGAACATTAGTTGTATCGATTTGGATAAATTCTTGATGTGGGTGCTTGCGCCCACCTTGTGGTGGCACAGATGCAACGGTGCCTTCTAGAATTTTTAGAAGTGCTTGCTGAACACCTTCACCCGATACATCGCGAGTAATAGATGGGTTTTCAGATTTGCGTGCAACCTTATCGATTTCATCAATATAAATAATTCCAGTTTCAGCCTTTTTGACATCGTAATCTGCTGCTTGCAAAAGCTTAAGCAAAATGTTTTCAACATCTTCTCCGACATAACCAGCTTCAGTTAAAGCAGTTGCATCAGCAATTGCAAATGGCACGTTGAGCATGCGAGCAAGAGTTTGCGCCATAAGAGTTTTGCCGCAACCCGTTGGGCCCAAAAGCAAAATATTGCTCTTTGCTAATTCAATAGAATCTTCGCGCTTTGAATCCCCTGATTGAACGCGCTTGTAATGGTTATAGACAGCAACTGAAAGTGATTTCTTTGCACGATCTTGTCCAATGACATATTGATCTAGGAATTCAAAAATTTCGGCAGGCTTTGGAAGTTCGGTAAGTCCGAGGGTTCCTGCTTCTGCCAGCTCTTCGATAATGATTTCATTACAGAGTTCGATGCACTCATCACAGATGTAAACACCTGGGCCGGCAATTAATTTCTTAACTTGCTTCTGAGTTTTACCGCAGAAGGAACATTTCAGCAGATCGCTAGTCTCGCCGATGCGTGTCATTTCACTCCTTTGTTCCCATTGGGGGAAATTTCTGGGAACGTCTAAGAGATAAGAATAGGTTGAAGGCGCATGAATACGCGGGATAAAGAAGGCCTACTTTGTTCGCCGAGAGAATAATTAAGCGAGAAAGTTATTACTAAGCCTTTGCTTTGCGACTAGCTAGAACCTGATCGATTAGTCCGTACTCGACTGCTTCTGCTGATGTAAGAATCTTGTCACGTTCGATATCGGCTGCAATTTCTGCAGGTGAGCGAGTTGAGTGACGAGAAATTAACTCTTCGAGCAGTGTGCGCATGCGCATTATTTCGCGAGCTTGGATTTCGATATCAGATGCTTGTCCGCCACCTTCAGAAGATGGTTGATGAATCATGATGCGTGAATTTTCAAGTGCATATCGCTTGCCCTTGGCGCCACCTGCAAGCAGCACTGCTGCAGCAGAGGCAGCTTGTCCAAGACAAATTGTCATTACGTCTGGGCGAACGAATTGCATCGTGTCATAAATTGCAGTCAGTGCTGTAAATGATCCACCAGGTGAGTTGATGTAAATCATGATGTCGCGATCTGGATCCATTGATTCGAGCGTCAATAGCTGGGCCATAACATCGTTTGCAACAGTGTCATCAATTGGTTGACCTAGGAAAATAATGCGCTCTTCAAATAACTTTGTATATGGATCTAAGCGCTTAAATCCATAGGCAGTTTTTTCTTCAATTGTTGGAAGAACATAGCGATTTGTAATCTCTGGAATGTTATTCATTATTTAGCCTTTCCTGCATTGCCGGAAACTTGACCCTCTGATTGTGCGATTTGATCCACAAAGCCGTATTCCTTGGCTTCCTCCGCTGTAAACCAGCGATCACGATCTGAATCTGCCGTAATTTTTTCAACACTTTGACCTGTGTGATGAGCAATGAGTTCGGCCATCTTCTTCTTAATTGCTGCCATGTTCTCGGCTTGAATACGAATATCTGTGGCAGTTCCACCGATGCCACCGAGTGGTTGGTGCATCAAGATGCGTGCATTAGGAAGTGCGTAACGTTTTCCTGGTGCGCCCGCAGTAAGCAAGAATTGACCCATTGAAGCAGCCATTCCCATAGCAACAGTTGCAACATCATTTTTTACAAATTGCATCGTGTCATAAATGGCCATACCTGCTGTGATAGATCCACCTGGTGAATTGATGTAGAGGTAAATATCTTTTTCTGTATCTTCGGCTGCAAGTAAAAGAATCTGCGCACAAATAGCATTTGCCATGTTGTCTTCAACTTGACCAGCTAGAAAAATAATTCGCTCACGGAGCAAACGGCTGTAAACCTGTTCATCTAGTCCACCCATTGATGCTGGTGATGCTTGCGCAACTACCTGCGGTGTCTGCGCTTTCATGTGCTCCACGTGAGATCCTCCTGATATTTATTTGCCTGTAGTGACCTTAACAATGTCAGCGTAAAAATGCTTCCCAATTACTCTGATTAAGCGCGTGAAAGCGCCCATGTTCGCTCAGGGCGCAGAGATTATTCGACGCCAGGTGCTGGTTGTGGAGCAAGGGCTTCGAGATCAACTGCAGCTCCCGATGCATCTTTAATTGAAACGCGAGAGAGAACGCCAGCGAGTGCTTTGGCGCGTGAAACTTCTGCAACGAGTTGTTGAATCTGTCCAGCCTTTTGTAACTCTTGTGCAAACTGATCAGGAGCCATCCCATAACGCTGTGACGTGCGAACTAAATATTCTGTGAGTTCTACTTCTGTAACTTGAACTTCTTCTGCTTTAACGATGGCATCAAGCAAGAAATCTGATTTCAGTGATGAACGTACTTGGCCATCAACTTCTGCGCGATGCTCGGCATCTTCTAGACGACCTTCACCGGATAAGTGCTCATTTACTTCTTCATCTACTAGAAGATCAGGCACAGGAATTTCGGTCTCTGCAAGTAATTTCTCAACGAGCAAATCACGTGCCTGTGCGCCTTGTTCCATCTTCTTTACGCGCTCAAGGCGAGTTGCAAAATCTGCTTTGAGTTCGGCCAACGTATCGAATTCGGATGCAAGCTTTGCAAACGCATCATCCATTGGTGGCAATTCACGCTCTTTAACAGTTTTAACCACAACTTCTACAACGCCTTTTTCACCATCTGCTTGTCCAACTAATTGCGTTTCAAAATCTTTCTTGTCTCCGGCGCTCATTCCAATAAGAGCGTCATCGAGACCATCAATCATGCGATTTGAACCAACTTCGTATGAAATATCAGATGCTTGTCCACCATCTACTTCTTCGCCGTTGATTCGAGCAGTCAGATCAAGCGTCGGGAAATCGCCCGTCTTAATCTCTCGCTCTACTGTATTTAAAGTTCCGAATCGAGCGCGCAGTTCGTCTACTTGCTCTGTGATATCCGTATCAGTCACAACGACGTCATCAACCTTGATTTCTATCTTTGAAAAATCTGGCAACTTCACTTCTGGACGCACATCAACTTCAACAGTGAAGACTAACTTCTCGTTATCTACAAACTCTTTCACATCCACCGTTGGTCGACCAATAACTAGGACTGTGTGCTCACGAGCTGCCTTGCTATAAAACTCTGGCAATGCAGAGTTGATTGCTTCATCCATGACAGTTCCGCGACCCACGCGTTGATCAATCATCGCTGCTGGAATTTTTCCTTTACGGAAGCCTGGAATGTTTACTTGCGACGCTACTTTCTTATACGCATCAGAAACATGTTGTGTGAGCTCTGAGTAAGGAACTTCGATATCTAATCGAACACGGGTTGGAGAAAGTGTTTCTACCGTGCTCTTCACGAAGTTCTCCTTTTATATAAGTTAAATAAGTATCAAATTAAAAAGTTATGGTCGGGGCGGGGAGATTCGAACTCCCGATCTCCTGCTCCCAAAGCAGGCGCGCTAGCCACTACGCTACGCCCCGAGGCGCAAGACACGAGTCTAGAGGAAATTTTCACTATCTCTAACCGAGGTAAAAAGGCTGCTCTCGACTAGGCAACCCAGGGCGGCACAAACACCCCAAGCCCCATATTTCCGCTCAAATTTTTAAAGGAACAAGAAAAAAGTGGCCCGACCTATATATAGGCCGAGCCACTCTCTCACTATTTCTAGTTACAAAGCATTAATTACTTAATGCTTAGCTTCTTCTGGATCTTTTTAATGAGCTTGCTCAAAGCATTGATCTTTGTGATCAGTGCTGCAAGACGTGCATCATTAGCATTTGTGATCGTTGCTGAAGCAGAAAGTGCTACACCATTAAGATCTGTTCCAGAAACAGTCCAGGTACCTGGAACTACTGGTGCAAATGTCTTAACTGTAGCTTTTCCGCCAACAACTGTTGTAGTTGTAGCTAGTACGCCAGAACCTGAAGTACTTAAGTTAGATGCAAGACCTGCAGGAGTAAGAACTGAGGCTCCATCATATGCTGGGTTTCCAGCTGCATCCTTCGCAGTTAGTGCTATCGATGCTGTGCTACCGATTACATAAGAAGTCTTATCAAATGCAACGGTAACTGTCTTGGCTTCTCCACCAATTGTTACAGCCTGTGAGGCTGTAACTGTGGTTCCATCATTGTTGAAGATTGTCCAGACTAAGTTTGCACTTTGACCTGAAGTAGCAGTTGATGCTGATACGAACTCACAGTGAGTAGCAAATGCTGCAACTGCGTAGAGTCCTGCACCATCTTCAATAAAGTCGTCATCACAAGGATCTGAAATGACAGCTGAATTTGACGATGTAACTACAAGGTTACCGAACCAACCTGAGTAATCAGATTCGATTGGCATTGGAGTTCCGAGAGCATCTTTAACAACCACGGTGTAAGCAGAGTCGTTTTCTTCGTAAGCAGATCGGATGCAGAGATAATCTCCACAGTCTCCATCATCGTTGGAAATGGAATAGTCCCACCAAGTACTTCCTGTGGTTCCTCCACCAGCTACGCCGATAGTCTGAGCTGCAACGAATGAAATCGTTTTAGCTTGACCAAAGAACTTCACTGTGTAGGTCTTAACAACCTTGCCATCTACCTTAGCGGTAAGTGTTGTAGTTCCTGGAGTTCCATCTGAATCTAGACGGACATTGAGTTGACTATCTACAGCAGCAGGATTTGATAGTGCACTGATGCTAACTCCATCAGAACAATCACCACTTCCAACTGTGTACGATCTAATGCAACCTGGACCAGTGAGTGACCAAGACATAGAAAGTGCCTTGTTGTCGGCAACTTCATCTCCACCTGATGTGAATTGAGTTGCACCAAAGCGACCAACTAGTTCTCCGGAAATGGCTGGTGAGTAAATCACTCCAGCCCCATCCTTAACTCCATAGCCTGAATCGCCATAGCCACCATTGTCGGTGTGTTGACCAGAAGTGAAGTATGTACGTGTTGACGCACTCTCAGTATTTGCTGCAGGCAAAACATTAACTGTTAAGCGCTGTTCAACATCTATTGAAGATAGTGA
>WLRX01000061.1 GCA_009706135.1 Actinomycetota bacterium | reverse complement strand
ATTCAGCATTCTTTTGACGATTCAACGGAGTAATAACCTGTTCAATTAATCCGATTTCTCGATCTGCAGCTGACTTGAAAGAGCGCAGATGACGAGGTTCGATTCCAAAAGCACCCATTTCCGTTACTGCCCGTGCAACTGAGAGGGCATCTGCGTCATAGTGGCGACCACGGGGAGCAATTAGACCAAAAGACTCTAATTCGACGAGGGCGTTCTCCGTCAAACCACTGGACTTAAGTAATTCATCACGCGACAAACGCATCTCGCTAGATTCACCAAAAGCTGCTGGCGCCATTTCTCCATCAACTGTGGCAAGACGTGGTGTGGCAATCGCGCCTGATGTGGCCGCAGGTTGTAATCCGCGATCGAGTGCATCTAAGTTTTCTTTGATAACGCGAAGAGGCAAATATTGATCACGTTGTGCCAGTAACACATAACGCAGGCGTTCTAGGTCGGTACTAGTAAATTTGCGATAACCAGAAGGTGTTCGTTGTGGGTCAATTAACCCTTCGGATTCAAGGAATCTAATTTTAGAAATAGTTATATCTGCGAAATCTCCACGAAGTTTTGTTAAAACTTCACCAATACTTAAGTAGGCGCGTGCAGGAACGCTCATTTCATCTCCCCCAGAGATTTAATATGTGAATTGCCAAAAAATAATGCATGAAATTTGCCAATTTGCAGTTCATCGCCCATATGTAAAACTTTCTCTGTAACTGAGATTGAATTTACGTACGTACCGTTTAAACTTTGAGCATCAAAGATCGTGAAATCCTCATTTAAACGTTGGATACGAGCGTGTTTACGAGAAACAGTTACATCATCAAAGAAAACATCGCTCTCGGGGGAACGTCCTATGGATGTGTTTTCACCATCTAATAGAAAACGAGAGCCTTGTGCTGGACCACGATGAATAACAAGCATTGCTTTCTTTGAACCAGTTGCACACACTTCGTCAATAATTGCGCGAATGGATGGTTCAATTTTTTGCAGGTACTGCTGTGCCAGTGAGATTTCACCTGGAGTTTCGATACTGCGTAATCCAAGGTTGAGCGTTGAAGTTAATTCGCGTTCATTTTCTACAGCTGCCACGAATTACCCTTCTCTCTATTTTTTCTGGGCTCACCTTGAACTTAAGGGTGACACTAGGGGGATGTAACCCCGTGGGTCAAGCCGTAATTGCAGCGTAATCCGAAGCTGAAAGTAGGTTTTGAGGCTCAGAATCTACCGAAACTTCGAAGAGCCATCCGTCCCCATATGGGTCGGTATTGATCGATTCGGGTGATGAATTTAAATCAGAATTAATCGCAACCACGTTGCCTGTAACAGGTGAAAATATTTCCGAAACGCTTTTCGTGGATTCAACTTCTCCGCACACTTTATCTGCGACTAAATTTTCACCAATCTTTGGTAACTGAACATAAACGATATCTCCAAGAGCTGCCTGGGCGTAATCAGTAATGCCAACCCGAAATACCAAGGCAGTGCTCGCAGCCGCTACCCATTCATGTTCTTTGGTGTACTTGAGTGAATCAGGAATGTTAGACATTCTTACCTCTGGCTCTAGAAATTAGTGGGTGTGGATGTGGCATTAACTCTAATACTCCGCAAACCATTTTGGAAGTAGATACAACCCGTATAAAGGTAAAGAGCTATCCCCCACAATGCAAAACCCCATCCGATTGCGAAAGCAATCTGTCCAGCCACGGAGACATGAGTTGCTAATAACAATAGAGGAAAAGCGTATAAGAGATTAAAAGTTGCTGCCTTGCCGAGGTAAGTAACTTGCATGAATTGAAGGTTTCGTAACTTAAGAACCAGGGCCAGTAAAGCCAAAATGGCATCTCTAGATAACAACAGCAAAATGACCCACAGATTAATTGCCTCGCGCTGATACAAAACTATTAGCGTTGCAAGTATGTAAATCCGATCTGCCGCAGGATCTAGCATCGCTCCCAAGGCAGATGTTTGATTCCATGCTCGAGCCAACTTGCCATCTAGATAATCCGTAAGTCCTGCTATGGCCAAAATGGATATCGCGATTACATCTTGTTCACGGACAAGAGCGAAATAGATGAAGAATGGAATACCCAATAAACGTAGCACGCTTAATGCATTAGGAATATTGATGTTCTTAGTCATGGCAGATCTAACTTTTGTCCCGTTCTTTCACACGTATAGCAACTTGAACAGGGGTTCCAGGGAAAGAAAACTCTTCGCGTAAACGACGTTCGATGAAGCGTCTATAGGAGGCCTCAATCCAACCGCTAGAGAAAACCACGAATTTCGGTGGCGCAATACCAGCTTGAGTGGCATAGAAAATCTTGGGTTGCTTTCCACCACGAACAGGTGGAGGTGTGGCTCCAATAAGTGCTCCAAGGAATGAATTGAGTTTCGATGTTGGAACCCGTTTTTCCCAAGAATCAATAGCGGTGCGTAGCGCCGGTGCTAATCGATCTCTATGCCAACCTGTCTTTGCAGCGACATTAACGCGTTGCGCCCATTCAATCTGATCTAGATGTCGATCAATTTCTCGATCAAGCTGATCTCTACGATCTTCATCGACTAAATCCCACTTATTCATGACGATAACCATCGCCTTACCTGCTTCTTCAGCCATCGTAAGAATGCGCAAATCCTGTTCCGAAATAGCTTCGCTGGCGTCTAAAACAATTACGGCTACTTCACAACGTTCAATAGCAGCTTGCGTGCGAAGTGAGGCGTAATAATCCGTACCACTTGCTTGATTAGAACGCTTACGCAATCCGGCAGTATCTATAAATCTCCAGGTTGAACCACCGAAAGTAATTAATTCATCCACTGGATCGCGAGTGGTACCCGCAATCTCCGAAACTATCGAACGTTCTTCACCTGCTAAAGCGTTGAGCAACGATGACTTACCAACGTTCGGTCGACCAATTAATGCCACTCTGCGGTACCCATCCTGAACTTGAGCGCGTCCAACTTCAGGTAAATGTGAAACAACTTTATCGAGCAAATCTCCGCTACCTCTACCATGTAAAGCAGATACAAAATGTGGTTCGCCCAATCCTAAATTCCATAGTGAATGAGCATCGGATTCTTCACGTTCACCATCAACTTTGTTGGCAATCAAAATTATCGGCTTCTTTGCCTTTCGAAGCTCTTGAACCAAAACATCATCTTCATCTAAGGCACCAATTTGTGCGTCAACTACAAAACATAGAACATCGGATTGCTCCATTGCGATTTCAGCTCCTGCGCTGACCGCAATAGAAATACCATCTGGTTTAGATTCCCAGCCGCCAGTGTCCATGACAATAAATCTACGTCCGCCCCACTCGCATTCATACTGAACGCGATCACGAGTGACGCCAGGGGTGTCTTCAACGATTGCTTCACGTCTGCCAATAAATCGATTTATCAATGTTGACTTACCAACGTTAGGTCGACCGAGAATTGCCACAATTGGCAATCCCAACAGATTCCGCTCACGCAATAACTCCCAAACACGCTCAACCGTTTCTTCTAGGTTTAATTGCGTTGAATCTATAAGAACCGCATCAGATGCCATCTGCAAAGGCGAAATTTTTCGCGTTGTATCTATCAAATCTCGACCATCTAAAGAACTTTTGACTGCTTCCTTTGAGACATCCGGAGTTGCGATTTCAGCTTCTCTGCGTGAAGCGCGAGCTTCTAAATCAGCGGTTAAATAGAGCTTGAGCGGGGATTCAGGTGCAACAACATTTCCAATATCTCGTCCCTCAACAATGATTCCGCGTGGTGCGATTTTTATATATTGACGTTGGATTGATAAAAGTTCATGCCTAATCTCAGGAATAGCTGCGATGTGACTAACTCGATCTGTTACTTCTTGTGATCGGATCGCAAGATTGACATCAGTATCTCCAACAAACAAAACTGGTTCTTGCGCATCACAGTTGAAACGCAAAGGGAATTGTTTCAACAGTTCAATTAGCTTTCGCGGATCTTGTTCATTTTTTTCTAAACTCAACCATGTAACTCCGCGATACAACGCGCCTGTATCTAGATAATTCCAACCAGCGCGATGAGCGATTATTTTTGCAGTACTCGATTTACCTGCTCCACTGGGACCATCAATTGCTACAACGATTCCCATGGCGCAATTCTACGACCACTCTGAAGATTTAATTACTCGTTGAATGTACATTCCAGCCTGCCGAACCTAGGAATTTTTCCAGAATCTGAGCTTTACTGAGATCGAGAATCGATAATGTGACCAAACCAGTGTTTTGACCAGGAGTATGTTCTATTGAAACATCTTCGATATTGACATCGGCTTTCGCACAATCATTAAAAATTGCCGCCAACTGACCAGCTTTGTCATCAATGACTATATGTAGATAAATATATGTTCTAGCTGTACTTCCGTGCTTACCCGGAATCAGTTTTCGCCCTTCATTGCCAGATTCAATTACTTCTTGCGCAGCAGTGGAATTACTTAAAATCGCTTCGACATCTTCCAATTTTTGCCGAAAAGATTTGAGCACAGGAAGAATGTTCTCTGCATTTTCGCTAATAATTTCTTTCCATAAAGATGGGTCTGAATCCGCTATCCGAGTGACATCCTTAAATCCTTGTCCGATTAATCCCAACCATTGGGGGTTACTACCCACCAATTGCCCAGCTAAGACACTGGCAAGTAATTGAGGGGTATGCGATACCAACGCCATGGCTTGATCATGTTCCTGGGCGCTTAATTGAACTTGGACTCCCCCGCATAAGGTAATTAACTCAGTGGCTCTATCCAAGCTCTGCTTAGAAGTTAACTCCCCTGATGTAAGAATCCATGTTCGGCCATTGAAAAGATCTCCTCGCGCAGACTGTGGACCCGATACTTCGCGCCCTGCCATTGGATGCGTTCCAACATAACGTGGCAAAATATCTTTAAAAGCTTTGACTTCTAGTAAAGGTTTAGTTTTTATACTTAGGATATCTACAAATGTGGATAAAGCATTGCGTTTGATTTCTTCAGTTAGAACCTTCTTAAATGCGCTGGGCGGAACAGCGATCACAACTATGTCAAATGTGTGACCAGATTCAAAACTTGCATCGGCATTGACTAAAGATTGAGCTAGAAGAGCAGCAGCTTGATCCGCATCAGACATCAATACCTTGATACCACGAGCAGAGAGAGCTAAACCAATAGAAGTTCCGATAAGCCCGGAACCAACAATTTTTACCGAGGAAATAGCCATATGTCGACTCCTTATTGCGCTAAATCTTTGCGCAAAACACTGGCTCCATGCAGATAAACATGCTCAATTTCTTGCATTGAGCGCGATGAATTGCAGTGCAACATGACTCGGATTGTGCGAGGCAAAGCACCTGGAACATCAATTTCTTGAGCGCAAAGAAGCGGCACCGATTGGAAGCCGATTTCTCGGGCCGCACTAGCTGGGAAAGCAGCGTTGAGATCAGGCGAAGCCGTCAAAAGCACAGAAATCACATCAGATATTTCAAGCCCATTGGCTTTCAAAATAGCTGATAACAACTCTTTTGATCCCTCCCCGATAGAGGTTGGGTCATTGTTTTGAACCTGAGTGGCTCCTCGAATTGCCCGTACATTCATGGGTAAAGAGTAACGCTTCACAATGTTTCGGCGTTGGATTGAATTATTAATTAAATAATTTATAAATATATAGATTTAATGTTTGTTGACTTTATGTATCTTTTGGATCGTATTCCAAAATGAAAATCCAAGAATTCTAGAATATCGACATATCTACAAAAATACGCATAAGACTGATCACTTTTATCGATAAATAGATACAAAGGACACAAATACCGATAAATAGATTTAACGCT
>WLRX01000060.1 GCA_009706135.1 Actinomycetota bacterium | reverse complement strand
GCTTCGAGCCGGTGGTTTTGCTAATAATGCAAAAGTAGAGTTGAAATGGATTGCCAGCGATGATTGTGCAACGACAGAAGGAGCTAAGAATGCTTTATCTGATGTTGATGCTATTTGCGTGCCGGGTGGTTTTGGTGTCCGGGGAATTGAAGGAAAACTAGGTGCACTCACGTACGCCCGGGAAAACAAGATTCCAACTCTTGGTCTATGTTTAGGACTGCAATGCATGGTGATTGAAGCAGCACGCAATATGGCCGGAATAAAAGATGCTAATTCCTCTGAATTTTCACCTGAATCTGGTACCCATGTTATTGCAACTATGGAAGACCAGCGAACTATTGTTGCTGGCGATGGAGATATGGGAGCGACAATGAGATTAGGTTTGTATAGAGCTGATTTATTGCCCGGTTCAATAGTTTCTCAAACTTATGGTAGTAAAGAAATATCAGAAAGACATCGCCATCGCTACGAGGTAAACAACAAATACAGAGAGCAACTAGAGTTGGCTGGGTTGGTGTTCTCTGGCGTCTACACAAAAGAAAATCTTGTTGAATTCGTAGAGTTACCAGCGCAGATACATCCATTTTATATTGGCACTCAGGCGCACCCCGAATTACGTTCGCGGCCAACAAACCCTCATCCCTTATTTGTTGGTTTGATTGCGGCAGCCCTTGATATAAAGAACTCCAAATGATTATTGGCGTCCCACGTGAGATTAAATTACAAGAGTTTCGCGTTGCGCTCACGCCAGAAGGTGTCGCCGAGTTTGTAAAGAACGGTCATAGTGTTTATGTAGAGAAGAACGCAGGATTAGGTTCAAGTATTTCTGATGAAAATTATCTCAATGCGGGCGCCCAAATCCTTAACACGGCCGATGAAGTTTGGGCCAATTCTGATTTAATCATGAAAGTGAAGGAACCAATCGAAGCAGAGTATGTTCGAATGCGTTCAGGTCAAATACTTTTTACTTATCTGCATTTAGCTGCGTCTAAACCATGTACTGATGCACTTATTCGATCAAAAATTACATCTATTGCCTATGAAACAGTTGAAGTTGACGGCTCTCTACCTTTGCTTACTCCTATGAGCGAAGTTGCTGGACGTATGGCAACTCAGGTTGGCGCCGATGTTTTGTTAAAACCTAAAGGCGGACGTGGAGTGCTCTTAGCCGGTGTTCCAGGAGTATCCCAAGGCAAAGTTGTTGTGATCGGTGGCGGTGTAGCTGGGTTAAATGCCGCTGTTATAGCAAGTGGAATGGGCGCTGATGTAGTAGTTCTCGATCGTTCCGCAAAGAGATTGGCACAAATAGATCAGATATATAACGGGCGAATCAAAACTTTGATGTCTAGTACATCAAGTATCCAAAAATCAATTCACGAAGCAGATTTAGTGATTGGCGCAGTATTGATCCCAGGGGCCAGAGCCCCGAAGTTAGTGATGAATTCTGATGTTTCTAAGATGAAACCGGGATCGGTTTTGGTTGATATTGCTATAGATCAAGGTGGCTGTTTCGAAGATTCAAGACCGACCACTCATGAAGATCCTACATATTTGGTTCATAAATCAATTTTCTATTGTGTAGCCAACATGCCAGGAGCTGTTCCCGTGACATCCACGTATGCCTTAACAAATGTAACTCTGCCATTTGCTTTAGAAATTGCTAATTATGGCTGGGAAAAAGCGATGAAAAATAATCCTGATTTAGCAAAAGGTTTGAACACTCATGATGGAAAAGTTACCTTCAAGGCCGTAGCCGAAGCACACGGTTATGAATTCACATCAATTTTTTGATCTGTTCCTTAATTTCCAGCGCATAGAACGCGGATTATCTAAGAATTCTTTGTCTGCCTACACCCGAGACTTAGAACGTTTCAATGTGTTTTTGCTGAAACAAGAAGTTGAACCTTTAGATTTCAATGACGAACAGGTTGAGAAATTCATTTCCTATTTAAACTCCGAGAAATTAGCCGTAAGTACATCTAATCGGATTTTATCAACGCTTCGTTCGTTCTATTTCTATTTGGAGCGAGACCATGGCGCATATAACCCTATGAAAGATGTTGTTTCGCGAAAAATACCCTTGCGTTTGCCTAAAGCACTAACTATTGCCCAAATTACTCAGTTAATTGAAGCCACTGTTGTTTCCGATGACATTGTTAGTTTGAGGAATAAAGCGATTCTTGAACTCCTTTACAGTTCGGGCGCTCGAGTGTCTGAAGTAGTTGGTTTAAATCTAGGCGATGTAATTGATATGAAAACAGATGATTCGCAAATTCGGATAATTAAGTTACGTGGTAAGGGTGGAAAAGAGCGTGTGGTGCCTATGGGTAGTTATTCTGTTAAAGCTTTAGATGATTATTTAGTGAGAGTTCGTCCCTCTTTAGTTTTGAAAAATTCTAAAAGCGAGAGTGATGCGTTATTTCTTAACCAACGTGGTTCCAGAATTTCTCGTCAAAGTGCGTGGCAATTAGTTGTTGATGCTGCAGGGCGAGTTGGTTTGGCAGAGGGTATTTCTCCTCATGTATTCAGACACTCATTTGCCACCCATTTATTAGATGGTGGTGCAGATATTCGAGTAGTACAAGAGCTGTTAGGACATGCATCCGTAACTACTACGCAGATTTACACATTAATTACGATAGATAAAATCAGAGAGTCCTATGCAATGGCTCATCCGAGAGCAATTAGTTAATTACTGCCCACGCAAACGTCGGGCAAGAATACTTTGATCACCTTTTGCTTCAAGATCGGCAATGATTACAGCAATCGATTCGCGAACAATGCGACCACGATCAACTGCAAGCCCTAAATCACCACGTAGTTGCAAACGCGCTTGATCTAAATCGTAGAGTTCATCGGGGGACAAGTACACAGTGATTTTCTCATCATGTCTTTCACGACCTGAAGGTGAACGATCAACGGTAGTTACCCGGCGACGTTGTATTGCGCGCACGCCCTTTTTTGATGGTGACGTTACAGGTGCGGCGATAGCTGGAGCCACAAGGGGTTTAGCGGGTTCAACATCTACTTGCTTAACTGAAGTAAGTGCTGGGGATGTAGAACGAAATAGTTCATCTGCTCCTGGAAGACTTGCTCTGCGTGTCATTTTGCGCCCCCTCTGGCAATTAATTCACGTGCTAAACGTCGATACGAAGCAGCTCCACCGGAGGATGAAGCATATGAAGTGATTGGTTCGCCTACAACAGTTGTTTCTGGAAAACGAATGGTCTTGGCAATAATAGTCTCAAAGACATCTTCGGGATATTTTTCGAGAATTGCACCTAGTACCTCGCGATTGTGAAGAGTCTTACGGTCGTACATGGTTGCAAGAATGCCAACCAGTTTGAGATCAGGATTTAAGAAACTCTTTACCTTATCTAAATTGCCTTTTAATTCAATAAAACCGTGTAGCGCAAAATATTCACATTGCAACGGAACAATAACTTCATCAGATGCAACGAGTGCGTTAATTGTAAGCTGACCCATTGTTGGTTGACAGTCAATTAAAATAACATCATAGAATTCTTTAAGTGTATTTAACGCACGTTTTAAATATTGTTGGCCACCGATTTCAGCTCCAAGAGTTGTTTCGGCAGTTCCTAAATCTCGGTTTGCTGGCAGGAAATCTAAGCCTGCAACACTAGACTTCAAAACAATCTGATCAATATCAGCGGTGGGAGTCATTAAGGCGTAAGAAACGGTTTGTTCGAATGGCAGCGTGTGAGCATTTACGCCCAGTCCGAGGGATAGTCCGCCTTGAGGATCAAAGTCAACTAGTAGTACTCGACGACCTAATTCGGCAAGACTGGCTCCTAGATTTATTGTTGACGTTGTCTTCCCAACTCCACCTTTTTGATTGAAGATTGCAATAACTTTTGCGCCGCCATGTTCAGACAAAGGTTTAGGTGTAGGAAAACTCAAGGAGGGTTTATTAAGTAGAGACGAGGTGGTTGCTACATCTTCTTCAAATGTCGATTTAGCGTTCAAGCGAGAAACCTCTTTCTTCCTATTCGGGGACTCTACGCATTAGCCTCCATCTAGGCAAGTGGGTTCCTTGGTTCATTCTTGTGAAAATTGAAGTACGGTTCGCAGGTGGAAACTGATTTAAGCAATAGCGATGGGGTAATTACGCCTGAAAACGCTGGGTTTGCCGTTCACCTAACGAACTTTGATGGACCTTTCGACCTTTTGCTCCAGTTGATTTCCAGGCACAAAATGGACATTACAGAAGTTGCCCTGAGCGCCGTCACGGATGAATTCATCTCCTTTATCCGTGCTTTGGAGATTTCTGGAGAAGGTTGGCGCCTGGATCAGGCCACAGAGTTCCTTGTTATAGCGGCGACGTTGCTCGATCTCAAAGCGGCGAAATTATTGCCCAGTGGTGAGGTTGAAGATGAAGAGGATTTGGCGTTATTGGAAGCTCGAGACCTTCTATTTGCTCGCTTGCTTCAATACCGTGCTTTCAAGGAGATAGCCGCAACTTTTAACCAACGTATTGAGGCTTTCGATAAAACGTTTGCTCGCGTTGTTTCACTTGACCCGGCTCTGGCATCTTTGTTGCCGGAAGTGTTAATCGGCGTTGGTGCTAACCGATTTGCTGCCATCGCCGAACGAGTTCTAACTCCTAAGAGTGTGCCGGTTGTGGCTATCGAACATCTACATTCAGCACTGGTAAGCGTTAGCGAAGAATCTAAACTCGTGGTTGAGGCTTTGCGCAAAGGTAGAACGATGAGTTTTCGTTCCTTAATTGCCGATGCTGCTTCCACCCTAGTTGTTGTCGCTCGATTTCTCGCTCTTTTAGATCTTTATCGACAAGGCGCTTTACGATTTAACCAGGTGGTGGCTCTGGGAGATCTGCAAATCAGTTGGACTGGCGCCGAAACGGGGGAAATTGAGAGTACCGACGAATTCGATATTCCAGTACTTTTAGAAGCCGATGACACCGATACAAAAGCCGATGGGGAGTAACGTGGAAATCAAAGACATCCATAGGCACATAGAAGCCATTTTGATGGTGGTAGATGAACCAGTCAGCGAATTGACCTTGGCTACAGTTCTAGAAGTAACCCAAGACGAGGTTTCACAGGCGCTTTCTGAGCTCACGGAGAGCTATGACGAGCGTGGATTTGCTCTCAAGAACGTGGCTGGAGGATGGCGTTTCTATAGTCATCCCGACAGCGCTTCGGTTGTTGAAAAATTCGTTCTAGATGGTCAGCAGTCCCGCCTAACTCAAGCAGCACTTGAAACTTTGGCTGTAATCGCTTATCGCCAGCCTGTATCTCGTGCCCGGGTATCGGCAATTAGAGGGGTAAATGTCGAGGCGGTCATGAAGACCTTGGTTACACGTGGATTAGTCGAGGAGTACGGCCTAGAGCCCGAAACAGGAGCAATTTTGTATAAGACAACGAATTATTTCCTGGAGCGTTTAGGGTTGAACTCACTTGAAGATCTGCCAGCTTTGGCTCCGTATCTCCCAGATCTCGATCATTTGGATGAAATTCTAGATTCGCTCGTTGATTAACCCATCAAGAACTCATCTAGCAATAAACTCTTAACTTCTGCTGTAGAGTTCTGCCTGCATCGCTTGGTTAAATGGCGATACGTTGACTGTCGAGAATGGATAGCCACTTATGAGTGAAAAACGCTTGAATAAAATCATCGCCGACGCGGGCATCACTAGCCGCAGGGGAGCAGATGATTTAATCGCATCCGGACGAGTAAGTGTCGACGGATTAATCATCAGGGAACTTGGTGCCAAGTTCGATCCTTCAAAATCTGCAGTAATGGTTGATGGTGAGACAATCACGCAATCTTTGACCAAAACTTATCTTGCACTTCATAAACCCAAGGGTGTTTTGTCGACCATGTTCGATCCCGAAGGACGTCCCTGTTTAAGTGACTTCATTGACTTGCGAACAGAGCGCCTTTTTCACGTGGGTCGTT
>WLRX01000006.1 GCA_009706135.1 Actinomycetota bacterium | reverse complement strand
GAAATCTTTAAGGTTTCGCAATATCTCCCAATTATGTTCGCTATCTTTTGCAAATCCCAAACCTGGATCAATAATCAACTGCTCCTTACTAACACCAGCGTCGAGTGCTGCTTCAATCTGCGAATTTAACTCTGAAATTACATCACTGACCACATCTGTATAAATCGCTCGCGAATTCATATCCTTAGATTCTCCGCGCCAATGCATCAAAATATATGGTGTTGCAAGTTTCTTAACTGTTGCAAACATTGCAGGATCTGAAAGACCGCCGCTGACATCATTTATTATCCCCGCTCCTGCATGCACAGCTTTTTCTGCAGTATCTGCGCGCATTGTGTCGATGCTAATTTTTACACCAATTTTTGAAAGTTCTGTGATAACCGGCAAAACTCGCAATTGTTCTTCTTCTGCACTAACACGGTCCGCACCCGGTCGAGTTGATTCTCCACCAATATCGATTATGTCCACGCCTTCGGCAATCATTTCTAAGCCACGTGCAACACCTGCTTCAACTGAGTTGTGGCGTCCACCATCTACAAATGAATCAGGAGTGAGATTTAAAATCCCCATAACCAACATGGGAATTACCGATTTGTAATTAAGCTAATTGCTTCGGCACGAGTTGCGGCATCGCGCAAGATTCCACGCACAGCACTTGTTACTGTGCGTGCTTCTGATTTTCTAACTCCACGCATTGACATACATAAGTGTTCGCAATCAATAATGACAATCACACCAGCTGCATCCAAGATTTCAACCATTGCATCTGCAATTTGTGAAGTTAAGCGCTCTTGAACTTGTGGTCGGCGAGCAAATAAATCAACAAGACGCGCAACTTTTGATAGCCCAGTTATTTTTCCACTCGGAATGTAGCCCACATGCGCAACGCCGTGAAAAGGCGTTAAGTGATGTTCACAATGAGAAAAGACTTCGATGTCGCGGATGATTACGAGTTCTTCGTGGCCAATATCGAAAGTTGTCGTTAACACATCTTCTGGTGATTGCCATAGACCTGCGAAATTTTCTTTGAATGCACGTGCAACTCGGGCAGGAGTATCTTTTAAACCTTCGCGATCTGGATTTTCTCCCATAGCGATGAGTAACTCTTTTACAGCACGTTCTGCACGTTCGTGATCGTATTCATGTAACGCGCGACCATCGTGTGGGCCCATTGAAGCCGGGCTTATGTCATTCATTATTCGCTTTTCTTTGTACGAGTTGAACGCTTCTTAACATCTTCTGGTGTGCTCTCGATTCGAGCTGGCACATCTACTGGTGGAAGTTGAGATGGAATTCGCATCGCAGAACCAGTCCATGCAGGACGGTTATTGCGTTTTTTAATCTTCTTAAAGATTTTTGCGATCTCTTCTTTGTCTAGTGTCTCTTTTTCAAGGAGTGCTAAGACCATTGCATCCAGAGTCACGCGATTTTCAACAAGTAATTCATAGGCTTCATGGTGGGCGTTTTCAATAAGTTTGCGAATTTCAGCATCAACAATTGCTGCAACGTTTTCTGAGTAATCACGCTGATGCCCAAAGTCGCGACCCATAAATGGTTGGGATGTATCTGACCCTAATTTGATTGCACCAATTGCTTCAGTCATTCCGTATTGGGTAACCATGGCTCGAGCGAGAGCTGTTGCTTTTTCAATGTCATTGGAAGCGCCAGTTGATGGGTCGTGGAAGATTAACTCTTCTGCCGCACGACCTCCGAGTGAATACGCCAACTGATCAAGTAATTGATTACGAGTTGTTGAGTACTTGTCATCATCTGGCAAAACCATTGTGTAACCAAGGGCCCGGCCGCGAGGCATAATCGTAATTTTGTGAACAGGATCTGTATGTGGCAACGCAAATGCAACGAGTGCATGTCCTGCTTCGTGATACGCGGTAACGCGGCGCTCATCATCAGACATGATGCGAGATTTACGTTGTGGTCCGGCCATAACACGATCAATTGCTTCATCTAACTCTGCATGTGAAATAACTTTCTTTTCTTCGCGAGCAGTCAAAAGTGCAGCTTCGTTAAGAACATTTGCAAGATCTGCTCCAGTAAATCCAGGTGTGCGACGTGCATAAGAAATAAGTTCAACATCTTTAGCAAGTGGCTTGCCCTTTGCATGCACCTTAAGAATTTCCTCGCGTCCTTTAAGATCCGGACGATCTACGGCAATTTGTCGATCAAAGCGTCCTGGACGCAATAACGCAGGATCCAAAACATCTGGTCGGTTAGTTGCTGCAATCAAAATGACTGAGCCATTAGCCTCAAAGCCATCCATTTCAACTAGTAATTGATTAAGCGTCTGTTCGCGTTCGTCATGTCCGCCACCCATACCCGCGCCACGTTGACGACCAACTGCGTCAATTTCATCAACGAAGACAATAGCTGGTGCATGTAGTTTTGCTTGTGCAAATAAATCACGCACACGTGCAGCTCCAACGCCAACAAACATCTCTACGAAATCTGAACCGGAAATCGAATAGAAGGGAACGCCCGCTTCTCCTGCAACTGCGCGTGCCAGAAGTGTCTTGCCTGTTCCTGGAGGTCCATAGAGCAAAACGCCTTTTGGAATCTTTGCGCCAATTGCTGCGTACTTTGGCGGATTAGCTAAGAAGTCCTTTATTTCTCTAAGTTCTGCAATTGCTTCATTTGCGCCTGCAACATCTGCAAATGTTGTCTGTGGAACATCCGGATCTTGTAACTTCGCACGAGATCTACCAAATGAGAATACTTTTCCCCCGCCACCTTGCGCTTGGCTCATCATGAAGAAGAAGAGCAAACCAATTAACAAAATTGGTGCAAATGAGAACAAGAATGTAACGAATAGTGATTGCTTAGGAACATCAACAGTCCAGCCCTTTGCAGGTGGATTACTGGTCAGTGCATCAATCACTGTTGGTTCTTGGCGGACTACGTATGAAGCAACTACTTTGCTAGAACCATTAATTGTTATGCCAGGTTTTAGATCTAGTTTAAGTTTTTGTTCCTTATCAATAAGAACTGCAGATTGAACATCAGATTTTGAAATAGCATCAAGTGCTTCAGATGTTTTGATTTGTGTGTACTGATTTCCTGCATTTGAGATTTGGCCAAATAATGTAACCGCAACAATCGCTGCAACAATCCAAAAGAGTGGCCCACGAAGAATGCGTTGTGAGCGAGTTAATTGTTTTTTGGGTCCAGGTTTATTAACTTTCTTTTTTGGTATTTTTATTGTTTTTATTGGATTGGGTTTCTTAGTTTGCGCCATTACGTGCTCTCCTAGGAGTACATGTGCTTAGCCAGCACACCAATGAAGGGAAGGTTGCGATACTTTTCGTCATAATCTAATCCGTATCCAATTACGAAATCAGATGGAATATCAAATCCAACATATTTCACATGAACGTCTACTTTTGCAGCCTCTGGTTTGCGAAGAATTGTAAGGATTTCAATATTTGCAGCGCCTCGAGATTCTAGGTTTGCTTTCAACCAGGAAAGAGTTAATCCAGTATCAACAATATCTTCGATGATTAAAACATTTCGGCCAGTAATGTCGCGATCAAGATCCTTAAGAATTCTAACCACACCACTGGATTTTGTTCCTGAGCCGTAAGACGAAACAGCCATCCAATCCATTTCAACGTGGCGTTGCATTGCACGTGAAAGATCAGCAACAGCCATTACTGCGCCTTTTAAGACACCAAGTAATAAAAGATCTTTATCTGCATAATCTTTATCCACTTCTGCCGCTAATTCCTTAATTCTGTTTTGCAAATCTTCTTCGCTCACAATGACGCGTTCAATATCATTTGAAACTGCGCTGAGATCCAAGATGTGCTCCTTCTTATTGGCTGGCCTTCGGTGGACTTACTTTAAGAGCGAAAGTCTGCCCGAAATTCGGCTAACTCTCACACCGCCGGGAAGGTCAGACGGGCCTTGCCCGCTCCAATCGGTGATTAACGCCTCAATTGGGGTGATGTGATCTGCACCAAGGGAGCCAGAAGGAGCGCCTGCGGCATAAATGGCCATCCGAAGAACTCTGGTGCGAATGGCTTTTGGTAATTTTTCAAGTCGAGAAATATCTAGTGAGAGCGCATCGTGTGCTGCAAATTCAGTCTCTGCTAATTCATCGAGCGCATCGGCATCATCGCGTAACAACTCAGCGGTGCGAGCAAGAGAAGCTGAGATTCCTGGACCTAAGTTTTTTTCTAAATTAGGGATTACTTCGTGGCGAACTCGAACACGTGTAAATGTTTTATCAGAATTATGTGGATCATCCCAAGGATTGAGTTGTGCTTCGACGCATGCACCCAAAGTTTCTTCGCGAGTAATCGCTAATAGTGGACGTAGATACTTTCCGTTACGCGAGGCCATTGCAGATAAAGAACGTGCACCAGATCCTCGAGCGAGTCCGAGTAGAACGCTTTCGGATTGATCATCGCGAGTATGGCCTAGGAAAACAAATGAAGCGCCTGTTTCTTCAGCGCAAGCATCCAAGGCTGTGTAGCGAGCACGGCGCGCAGATGCTTCTAATCCGTCTGTAATTTCAACATTAACTTTGATGACATGAGTTTTTTCAATTCCCATTTTCAAAAGTTCTGCAACGACATTTTCCGCCTGTGCGGAGGAGTGTGATTGCAATTGATGATCAACAGTTACACCCTCAACACGCACCGCTAATTTCGGTGCTTCTAAACTCAGTGCATAGGCAAGTGCTAATGAATCAGCACCACCAGAAACAGCAACCAGAATTAAATCACCAGCTGTGCAATTTTTTAGCGCGCTACGAACAGCAGAGCGAATTGCAACAATGTTGGCAGACATGGCCTAAGACTAGACCCGACCACCAAATGGCATAAGTCCCTTAACGCTATAGATATCGGAGTACAGCAAACCTGCATTCTTTGAGTTTGCTTCCCACATCATGCCGTTGCCTGCATAAATTGTGATGTGGTGAATTGTTGAGATAGTTCCTTTGTACGAATAGAAAAGTAAGTCACCGGGAACTAATTCAGTCAGACTTACGTGCTTCGTATAACCTGCGTACAGCGCCGAGTTAAGACGATCCCAATTTGGCCAACCAAGTCCTGCTGAACGATAGGCAGCAAAAACTAATCCAGAACAATCAAATGAGTTAGGACCTTCAGATCCCCAGATGTACGGCTTGCGTGCTTGCACTTGCTTTTTCGCAAACGCAACAGCTGCTGCCCGCTGAGCTTCAGTGGTGCGACTAGTCGAACGACCTTTGAATCCAATGTCTGGCCAAATCTTTGCTTGGTTTGGAGTAAAAGTTGCAGTATTTGCTTGACTCTCTTCAAGTAATGCAAGTGCTCGTTGTTGTTCAAGGGTTGTACGAACTTTTCGTGCACTTAATAACTCTTTCATTAAATCATCTTGAATCTTTTGAAGTCGAGCAACTTCTTTCTGTTGCTCGTTCTGTGCATCATCTGCGATCTTCTTAGCTGCAGCAACTTTTTCTGTAGCTTTTTGCTGAGCAGCTTTAGCGTCGTCTGCTTCGATCTTCGCAGCTTTAGCAATTACTTCGGCGGCCTTATACCGATTTAGTGCTGTTGTATTTTGCGCACCTAGGGAGTCAAGTGTCGTTAATTGATCGATTAAATCTTGCGGGCCATTGGCAGTGAGTAATGGTTCTATATCAGTAAGGCTTCCACCCATTACATAGGCATCAACTGCAAGTTTTCCAATTATTCGATGTGCAGCAGACACTTGCGTCGCAGTCTCTTGTGCGTGTGCGGCTGCAGCGTTTGCCGCCGTAGTCGCCACCGCTAACTCTTTCTGTGCTTTTACAAAGAGCGCACGTGCAGCATTTGCTTTAGCTGTTAATCCGCGAAGAGCTTGAGTTGCAGATGCTAATTTCTTTGCAGCAGCATCTGCAGCTTTTTTCTTTGCAGTCTCAGCTTTTTTTGCCTCTTCGATTTGAGCAAGAGTTGGTTTTGGTTTTGCAGCATATGCCGGGGCTGTCGTGATTGTTAGCCCAAGAACCACAGCAAGAACTAAAGCGCGGTTACGGCTCACTAAGGACAACCTCCATGGGGGAAGAGATGAACTAAGGATAAAGAATGAGCCCGCGCAAAGCGGGTATTTAACTTTGTGAGTTTTCTGTGTCTAGTTAGCAACATCGCGGCGAGAAAAAAGCACCGCTGCAATTATTGAAATAGCAGTCACATACGCCCCACCAACCTGCATTGCATGCGTATATGAAATTGTCGCTGATCCGCCTTCTGCAATGGTATTTAACTGTGACCCAGGCAACCATCGCAGTGCGCTCTCTTTAACTGCGCCCAATAGATTTTCAATAATAAGTATCCAGAGCACGCCGACAGAGATCGAGCTAATAGGAGAGCGCAACAAGAGGCCGAGTGCCATACCAAATACTCCAAAGCCAAAGACTGCAATAAACACATTAACAATTGTGTGAATAATCGAAGACCATCCATCATTTGTAAACCACAGATCTGTTGAAACTTTCGCACCTGGTGCTAAAGCAACTGAAATGCCAATGCTGACAACTGCACTAAATAAAACCATGACTGCTGCAAAAATAGTGTTTGCGATTAATTTGCCACCAAGGATTCGCAAGCGGCCTGATTGACGCACCAATAAATTGCGCAACGTTCCGTATGTGTATTCCTGAGCTGTTTGCGCGGCAAATACACAGAGTGCAATCAGACCAAGTAATCCACCGACTGATGAGAAACCAGTAACTGAACCAGATGCTAGACCGAGTACTTCGCGCCCAATTTGTCGACCGCGATCTCCGTTGCCATCTGGATCATCAATTAACAAGAACAGGAATGAAGTAATCAACGCGGAGAAAAATAGCGCTGCGCCTAATGTGCCAAGGACCAAAGTAGGGCGACGAAGTTTGCGTAATTCTGCCAACACAACGCGGAACATTATTTATCCCCCGTCATTTCAAAGAATGTTTCTTCAAGGTTCGGTAATTGCGGAGTGAGTTGAGCCAAAGTTATACCCGAATCAAATGCTGCGCGATTAAGCGTTGCTGCCCAATCTGCATCGGCTTGCACATGCACTTCGCTATTTCTAATCGTTGCGCTGTGACCCATAGATGTAGCGATTGCAAGAATCTTTTCGAGATCTCCAGGGTTTTGTCCTTTTACGATTAAAACATTTTGTTGAGCAAGTAATAACTCTTCAATCTTTCCTGCAAAAACAACTTCACCCTTACGAAGCATCACTAAGTAATCACTAATAATCTCAAGCTCAGATAACAAGTGAGATGAAACAAAGACTGTTGTTCCGCTATCGGCCAACGATCGCAACAGTGCTCGTACTTCTTGAATACCTTCGGGGTCAAGACCATTTGTAGGTTCATCCAACATAAGAAGTTTTGGATTTGGCAGTAGCGCTGCTGCAATACCCAAACGTTGCTTCATGCCAAGTGAATACGTTTTGTATTTAGATTTTGCACGATCTCCCAAGCCAACTTGCTCAAGCAAGGTTTGTACTCGCGCAATTGGAAATCCGCCAAGAGTTGCTAAAACCTTTAAGTTTTCAGCGCCGGTAAGTGCTGGATAAAAAGCTGGTCCTTCAATCATTGCGCCAACTTGTGAAAGATATTTTTCTGGTTCATCAATCGATGCATCCAGTACTTGCCCACTTCCACCTGTATGGGAAATTAACCCGAGCAACATTCGCATTGTTGTGGTCTTGCCCGATCCATTTGGTCCCACGAATCCACAGACTGCACCGAGTGGAACATCAAAGTTAATGTGCGAAACAGCCATGCGATCGCCGTATTTCTTGCTCAAATCGCGTACTGATATTGCCAAAGAGGACATAACCCCACTATCTCACAGGCGATTAGACTTATTCCATGTCAAAGCGCCCATGGGGTTACCAACCCCGATCCGAGCGTCCAGATCCCAATTGGACTCTTGATCCACAAACACAAGCAGTGCGTGCAGGTCTTGCGCGTTCTGGTTTTGGTGAGACATCTGAAGCGCTTTACTTAACAAGTGGTTTCACATATTCAAATGCAGAAGAAGCAGAAGAAGCTTTCATTGACGAAACAGATCACTTTGTTTACGGCCGTTTTGGTAACCCAACTGTTGCAATGTTTGAACAGCGACTTGCGGCTATTGAAGGCGCCGAATTCTGTGTAGCAACTGGTTCTGGAATGTCAGCAATGTTCGCGTCGGTTGCATGTCTTGTTAAAGCCGGAGACCGCGTTGTCGCATCTGCTTCAATGTTTAGTTCGTGCCACGTTGTGCTGACAGAAATTTTGCCAAAGTGGGGCGTAATAATTGAGCTAGTTAAAGGCAATGATCCAAACGCATGGACCAAAGCGCTGAGTTCTCCAACTAAAGCAGTCTTTATTGAAACACCAAGTAATCCAATGTTAGACATTGTTGATATCAAGATGGTCAGCGATCTTGCGCATAAAGTTGGTGCAACTGTCATTGTCGATAACGTTATGGCATCTCCTGTCTATCAAAAACCTCTACAACTCGGTGCAGATGTTGTTATGTACTCAGCTACAAAACATATTGATGGACAAGGCAGAGTTTTAGCCGGAGCAGTTCTTGGTTCATTTGCTTATATGCAAGAACACTTCTTGCCATTTTTCCGCCACACAGGACCAACCATTAGTGCATTTAATGCTTGGGTCTTACTTAAATCTCTTGAAACAATGCAAATGCGCGTTGAAAAGATGAATGCAAGTGCACAAGCAATCGCAGAATTCCTTGAAACGCGAACGGAAGTTAAATCTGTTCGCTACCCAGGACTTAAGTCCCACCCTGACTACGCCCTTACTCAAAAGCAATCGGGTGGCGCTGGCGGTACAAATATTTGCATCGAATTAAATGGCAGCAAAAAAGATGCCTTTGCATTCGTTAATCGCCTTGTTGTTATTGATATTTCAAATAATCACGGCGATAGCAAGACTCTTATTACTCATCCAGCATCGACAACACACAAGCGTTTAAGCCCCGATGTGCAAGTAGCGATGGGTATTACTCCATCGGTATTGCGTTTATCTGTCGGCCTAGAAGCAAGTTCAGATTTAATTAAAGATTTAACTCAAGCTTTTAATAGCTGAGCAACTACAAGCAACACCGATAATAAACTCAAATACGTAATTGACCACTGAAAAATCTTTCCCGCTACCTTTGTGTAATCTGGGGTCGTCTCACGTAGCTGAATTAATTGCCCCGCAAATACAAGTCCAAGACCAATAGTTAGAACCAGAGCCCACAACTGTAGATCCGCAAAACGAATCAGTGCAATGGATGAAACAATCATCGCCACGGTGTGTAGCCACATTTCGCGGTGCACACGATTTCGAGTAGCAACTACAGGCAACATTGGAATATTTGCTGCTGCGTAATCATCTTTGTACTTTATTGCTAATGCCCAAAAATGTGGAGGAGTCCAAAAGAAAATAACCATAAAGAAAGCAACTGCAGTCCAAGAAAGCGAGTTCGTAACCGCTGCCCATCCGATTAGCACAGGCATACATCCTGCTGCTCCACCCCACACAATGTTTTGTGCTGTACGACGTTTTAATCCCAGCGTGTAGACAACAACGTAGAAAACAATTGCAATAAGTGTCAATAAGGTTGCAAGGGGAGTTGTAAACATCCAGAAAATAACTAGTGATGCAATCGCAACAACTGTTGCAAAGATTGTTGCCTGTAACTTCGATAGAACTCCAGTCACTAATGGTCGCTTAGATGTACGCGCCATTAACTTATCGATATCACTTTCAATGATCATGTTGTATGCATTTGCCGCACCCGCAGCTAGCGTTCCACCGATAATTGATGCAGCAGTTACAACTAATCCTGGAAGTTTGCCTTGTGCTAAAACGAGAGCTGGCAATGTGGTTACGAGCAGTAATTCAACGACACGAAGTTTCATTAAATCTAAATAGCCGCGCCCCTGTTCGGCAGCGGTAAATGTACTCACTTGCCTAGATTACTCAGGAAGTAAGAAGGCAACTCACAGACCTCTCACACTCTTAAGACTTATCTTTAAGTTCTAGCGAAAGGTGCACTCTATGGATCCAATGAATAAGCCTGAATGGTTCCAACTTGCTGAAAGTGATGTTCAAGTGCCTCGCCCAAAGGTCAAAAATGGATTTAGAGCTCTGGCTCTCTCCATTCCATTAATGGCAATTGGTATCGGTGTTGTAGTTGCACAAGCAAGCGATGAATCTCCTGCTGTTACGGAAACAACTTCTATCGCGGCAACTTCAACACAACAACTCTCGCCTTCTATTGCTCAACCAGCCATTGCTAAACCACCAGTAGGTGGAGGCGATGAAGATGACGATTTTGGTGAAGACGACTAATTAATGTCCGCACTTGCAGTTGCTGCCACATGCGCAGACTGCTTTGTTTGGGGCCACATCCATTGCAGGTGTGCGCTTGAAAAATCCCATCGGCTTTAACATAAAGCCCAATCTTTCAACAGGCATTACAGGCCAATCTTCAATGCGTGGAATGTGATTTAGTCCAAAGACGTACCACATAACAACATCTGTATTTTCAATAGATCTATTCGCTTGCGTCCATCTAGGTAAACCATCACCACCTGGATGTTGGAATGGATAATCTCCAGCTGGGTATCTCTCTTCTTCAGTGTTTTTTGTTACCCATAGGTGCTGATACATAAATCCTGCACGCTTACCTAAAACAGATTCTGGAAGAGTTAATGGATATGAGTTTCCACCAGTGATGAGTTTGTAGCCAACAGGTTTGCCCATGTGATTTTTCTTATTTGGGTTAACAATCTTCCAGTAACGAGACTTCATTAAGTCATATAAGCGTTGCGCGCTTTTCTCATCTTTAAACACGGTTTCACTTGTTTCAAAGGCGCCACCGTGCGGATTCTTAGGTCCCATTGGATGTGCAAATGAATCAATTTCAACAACACTGTTCTGCGGTCCATCAATATCTAAATCTAGTCGGGCACAGAAAACATGTTGGTGATACGGAGCAAATAAACCTGGTTCGATTTCTGTGGCCGATGGATGATCAGCATGTGGATGGTCTCCAAGAGTTAAAAGAATTCCTGTGAGCTTTGCTTCGAATTCAATGACACCATCTTGATAGAAATACCAGTAGTACCCGTATTCATAATTATTTACGGTGACTATTGATGAGACTACAAACCGGCGACTGCGGCGAACTTCTGGATGTCCATCAATATCAACGTGCTTCCAAAGAATTCCAAAATCTTCTTCGTGCATACAAATTGCATTCTTGATGTCACGTACTTTACCGTCGCCTTCGGTGACTGCAACGTCTAAATAAGTTATTTCGCCTAAGCAATCACAACCCAGGGTGAGTGAGTTCGTAAAATTTCCGAGTCCGTATTCGCCAGTATCAAATGCATTCTTGCGATAGGCACCTTGGCTTGGATCTCCGTATGGAATCACGAGTTCGGCAATAGATAGGCGGTGCGCAATTTTGCGTTCTGTGCCGTTGTCATTGAAGCGAACATCGTGAATTACTAAACCTTCGCGCTGGTCGAAGCCAACACGAAAGTTCCAGCGCTCCCAATCAATACGCCAACCATTAACGCTAAAGGAAGGACCTGCTGGTTGGTGAATAGATAATTCTTTTAAGTGAACTAGTGATTCCTGCTGTGATTCGCGGTATGGACCAGCTGTTTGTGGAATCGGTGTTTGTTCATCATCTTCAATTCCTACTACTTCGAACTTATCAATATCTATAATTGCATGAAGTCCATTGATTGGGTGGGCATAAAAGTTTCCGTCCTTATCGCGCTTGTGCCACATAGGTGTCCAAATAACACGGCGACCATCATCGATGTAATCAGGAATCTTGGCGCCAATTGGCCACGTTTCCATATGAACATCATCCGCGTTATTTATTCCACGCTTTTTAAGAGCGTCTAAAACTCTTTGGTCTTTACGGGCAATATCAATGGCGCGGTCTGATTCAATTGCTAGCACAGGAGCTTTTGCACCGGGAATTTCTTTGTAACTCTTTATTTCGCCACTTGTTGAGATGACGCCTTCTGAGACCAAGGCTTTTTCTTGATCCCAGATTGTGATGCGACCATTTCTAATAAATGCATCGCCATTTTTCCAATTACTTAAAAATTCTTTTGATGGTTCATCTAGTTGCAACATCGCTATCAAATGGCGGTGATCTAATTTCCAGGCAGCACGCGCAACCTTAACAATTGATTCTTGTTCTGCCGCGGATAGCGGGTCTAGCGGATGTGCTGACACAAAAATCAACTCTCTACGAAGTAGTTATTGGTACTAACTCTGGAAAAATTGGCGCTGCAATCTTTCCAAGAATTCGATCTAACGTGTCCCGGGCTCGCTCGGAGGCGCTATATCTGCGCGGAATCTTATCTGCGATTGCAACAAAAATGTATTGACGGTCTTCTGAATCAACATAGCCAGCCAAGCTAACCGTCCCTGAAAGGGTACCTGTCTTTGCATGAACAAGTCCGACGGCTTGTGGGGCAGTTGTTAAGAAGCGTTTTTGCAACGTGCCTGAAACTCCCCCAATTGGCAGCCCGTCATAAATCGATGCGTACTTAGGATCATTTCTAATCTTCATTAACAGCTCTGCTATCGCTTTTGCTGTTACACGATTTTGTTTTGATAATCCACTGCCATCGGAGACTTCTATCTTGTCTGGATCAATTCCGAAGCTTGTTAGCACTGTGTGAAAAGTATCGGCTACGCCCTGCGTATTAAAAGTTTCTCCGGATGTGACAGCAGCTAATCTTGCGAGCCTTTCTGCTAAAACGTTGTCGCTCCACAATAAAGTCCATTTAACCATGGTTTCTAATGTTGGTGACGTCGAAAGTACAAGTGGTTCAGCCGATTGCATCACTGCTTCCTCGGTTGTAACTCGCTCAACTGTTGTACGCACTCCTCGTTTTTTTAAAAATGCTTGAAGGTTTGCTAAATCTTGAGGAAACAAACCTGTATATAGAATCCTTAAGCGCTTAGTTTTTGTACCTGTAATTTCGCTGTAACGATTAATTGTATTAAATCCTAAACGCGGTAAGGACGTTCGTCCCATTTTTTTTGCTTGACTTTGGATTAAGGAAATCCATGGATCGTATTCACCGTTAATAACAATTGTGCTTGGATTAATGCCTTTGTAAATATTTGTATTAAATACTTTCTGCCCATCTAAATAACTCAGCACAGATGTTGTAGAGAGTAACTTGATTACGGATGCGGGTTTACGGGCCTGTGTTGAATTGCGATCGAAGACTACTTCTCCAGTCATCGCGTCAACCAAAATCATGGATGGATCAGCTAAAAATTTAGAATTGGAAAGTGTTTGAAATACAGCAGGAATTGCAGTGGGTGCTAATTTTCCTATCGCTTGAGCAGGGGCGGCAGAAAGTGCCAGCGCGAACGCCAGCAATATGCCCAGTGGGCGCAAGTGCTTAATCATTTTTAGCTAGTGCTTACCAGGTAACTGCAATAACTATATTTGCAACGGTGAGACCGAGCAGAGTTGCCCATGTCTTAGTCGCAAATACTGCTTTATTATTCTGGCGATACCCGATAAATAAAATAATTAGAACAATTCCAAGTTTGACCGCAATTTTTGTGTTGTTGTACAGCGGCCACTCTGTTGGATTATCAGCATGGAGTGGATACTGAACTCCAACCATTACTAACCCAGCTATAAGTGCTGTCGCTGCACTGTGAAGTATGCCTACATTAAATTTACGAGGCTTTTTAGATGCCTGTAAAAGTAATAAAACTAATATTCCAAGAATTCCAAGCATGTGGAGGACGTATGCGATGGTATGAATAATTGAGAGGTCCATGGATTCAGTTTAGAGTGCATACATGGAAAGACCAATGCCACCAGCCACGATTGGACCTGGTGAATTTTTCCCAGTGGTGGGTGTTGGCCCTCATGACAAGCCGTGGCCAACCGGAGATCAATACGATCCTGAATTACTCGAAAATGGCGACCGCAGAAATGTTTTAGATCATTATCGATATTGGAAAGTGGAAGCAATTGTTGCGGACCTGGATACAAAGCGTCACAAGCTTCATATCGCAATTGAAAATTGGCAACACGATTTAAATATTGGTTCAATCGTTCGAACAGCGAATGCCTTTAACGTAACCGCGGTACACATCGTTGGAAAACGCGATTGGAACAAACGCGGTGCAATGGTCACGGATAGATATTTATCTGTCATACATCATCCAACAATTGCAGAATTCAAACAGTGGTGTACAGAAAACAGCGTGCCGATTATCGGAATAGATAACGTGCCAGGATCCCAACAACTTGAATCGGCGCAGTTGCCAGAAACTTGCGTACTTTTATTTGGCCAAGAAGGCGCCGGAATGTCTGAAGAAGCAATTGCTGCGTGTCCAGTTATTTATGAGATCAACCAATACGGGTCAACGAGATCTATGAATGCATCTGCTGCCGGCGCAATTGCGATGTATCACTGGGCTTTGCAGCACCTGCCACGCTAAAAAGTTTAAGCGCGCTCTTCTTCGTTGTTCGTATCTTCAATCATCGCATCACGCACAGAAGTTAAGCGGCGCTCGATTTCATCGGCTTCTTTATCGCGACCGAGTGTGCGCATAACAGATGCCATGCGAGATTCAATATCAACAATGAATTCAAAGTCTTTGGGATCTTCCTCAGTGGCAGTCTGCAAAACAGTGTCAAGAGAATCTAATCCTTCTTCAAGTTTGCCTAATAAAACTTGAGCTTTTCCGTATTCGAATAAAGCAAAAGTTTCGCGCAGGTGATCGTGCGCGGTTTCAAATACATCGAGTGCCTTGCGCGCTGATTCAAGGGCAGAATCACCATCAGATAATTCGACAAAGCAGGAAGCGATCTTTTGATCACAACGTGCAACGTGAATTACCTCTTTATTGCTTTTATATAAAGCGCGAGCTTCTTGGAAAGAGCGAATTGCTTCGTCATAGCGTTTGAGATCACGATATGCACAACCAATTAAATGTAAATCATTTGCCGCGCCAATTTCATTTCCATCAACGAGATGCTCTTGTGCGCACCCTTCCATTGTTGAAATAACATTGTCATAATTTTTGGATGAATACCACCACTCGCCGAGTGTGCAAGCCAGTTCAAGTGCAATTGGAGATTTATTCTCCCGCAAAATTTCAACAGCCTTGCTCATCGCCGTTGCAGCTTCATCCATACGTTTTAATTGATTGAGGTTGTAACCAATTGCTGAATACGCTTGTGCTAAACCTTCGGAGGGTGCACTGGCACCAAGTGTTGAATAAATATCGCACGCAGTTTCTGCAAGAGCGAGTGCTTCGTCGTATTGTCCACGAGCATAGATTCGGGCACTAAGTTCATAATAAGTACTTGCGCGTTCTGCGCCATCTACATCTGGAATTCTGTCCCAGAGCATTTCCTCAGTTACAAGCTCGTCTTGGCCTTCGTCTTCGCCCATTAGACCTCCCCGTTGTCTGCGAGTTATGACCGCGACTCTATACGCAAACTCTTAGAGTTGCGCTGGAATATCAATTGTTGCTGGCCGCCATTTACCCAGCGGCCCACGCGTAAGTCCTTCAAAGATCGCACCTGTCACTGCTGCTATTTGCTTACGCGTCTTGGTTGCAAAAACATGCCCCCACGGACACTCGTTATCGATCGCGCACACCCAACCATTGGTGCCAATATTTAAGATTCCAGCAAAGCTCTCACGTGTGTAATACGTTGCCACGGCTGCAATTTTTTTCTCACTCACCGGCGGCGATGTTGCAAGGACTTCAACCCCAACACGTTTGCCGTTTATAACTGGCGCGTCAACTTCGCTTCCAACTACGCCAATAATTTTCTCACCTTCTTTGAGTACATCAAAAGGCCACTGGGCAGCACTCTTTACGACGTAATCACTTTTCACGCCCAAAGCAAAGTACTGCGCTCCAAGTAAATATGATTCTGATTTTCTCACGCTCGGGTCCCGCCACTGGATAATATTGCTCATTGTCCGAGTCTTTGGATCATACGTAACTTTGTTATAGGCAGTGTTTCCACCAAGTGAAACAAAATTAATTCCGCGATCAACAGATGTATCAATCGCACCGCGCATGCGTTCAGTCCAGTACTCGCTGTGGCCGCCTACAACAATAGATTTGGTATTGCGTAGTGCAGTCGGATCGGCATCTAAATCAATATCAGTAATGTAATTAATTGCATGCCCTGCCCGCTCGGCTAAAAATAGCGCGGGAAATTCCATGTATCTAAATTGTCCAGCGCCATCACCATCGTAGGGGCGATTAAAAGTTACTGATTGCGCTTTAGTTTCTCGTTTCGTATCACTCCCTTTATACAAGGAAGATCCACCCCATTGGTTGTATGCCTGCCAAGTGAATACAGAGGAAATAAAAGTTATTGCACTCTTTGATTTTGCGTCACGTATAACGAGTGGAATAAAAGATGTCTTACTTCTTGGCGCATCTAAGCGAAATAGATACTGACCTGGTGGCGTACTTTCATTTACTTTGAATTTCCATAAGATGTCCTTAATTTTTTCGATACCAATTAGTCGTGCGCGAGCGCCACCGTAATAACCCATGCGATAAATTGAAATTGTCGTTTCGGTATCTTTTGATGCGCCAACTAAATGAAGGGCCACGGTTTGTCCACATTGTGCACTAGTGGCACCAAACCATCCTTCTATTCTTTTTACCTGTATGCGCCGAGAAAAATCTGCACTCCTGCGCACTGGCGCACCCAGATCCCATTGCTTTGCCCCAGGTTGTGCATTCTCGCGAGCAACCCAGCCCTCTTTGTCGTCCCAACCGCAGGTGCCAGCAGAAGCTGGCGCCATAGGCAGCAAGGAGGCCGCCAGTGTTGTAATAAGTAGGAGAGCGCGCTTCACGGCCATCAGTTTATGGCTGATTTCAAATGGACACCCTGTTGAGCGTGAATTACCCTTGCTACTTGCAAATGATTTGCATCTAGCCGAAAGAAGCCATGAACCAAGTAATCGCTCAAACCCAGAAGCCAACTCTTCGCGACCGCCTAACCAAGGCTGAGTGGCGTCGTATGGGCGCGATGTTTGGCTTCATCGCTTTCCTGCATATCGCAGGTGGGTTATTAATGTGGAAAGCAACGAGTGGTCGCTACGAATTAAGCGATGGTTCTTTATTTGGTTGGGGCACAGCAGCTCTTGCATACGTTCTTGGAATGCGTCACGCATTCGATGCCGATCACATCAGCGCAATTGATAACACCACTCGTAAATTAATGTCAGAAGGTCAGCGCCCACTTGCAGTTGGTTTCTTCTTCTCTCTCGGTCACTCATCGGTAGTTTTTGCACTAGCGCTTCTACTTAACTTTGGAATTAAGGCACTCGGTGGTCAATTAAAAGATGAAGATTCTGCGCTGCACCATTACACAGGCTTGATTGGCCTAACTGTTTCTGGCACATTCTTAATGCTCATCGCGATCCTTAACTTAGTCATCTTGGTTTCCATCGTTGGCGTATTTATCCAAATGCGCAAAGGTACATATAGCGATGAAGAGTTAGAAAAGCACCTGAACTCTCGTGGTCTGCTCATGCGATTCTTTGGCCCGATTGCTCGTCGCATTGATAAGTCATGGAAGATGTATCCGCTCGGAATTTTATTTGGTCTCGGTTTTGATACTGCAACAGAAATCGGTTTGCTCGTTCTTGCAGGATCTTCCGTAGTTGCAGGCTTACCATGGTGGGCAATTATTTCACTTCCACTATTTTTTGCAGGTGGCATGTCACTGCTGGACACCATCGATGGTTCATTTATGAATTTTGCATATGGTTGGGCTTTTTCAAAACCAGTACGCAAGGTCTATTACAACATCATTATCACGGGTCTTTCTGTGGCAGTTGCACTATTTGTTGGTGGATTAGAGATCTGCCAAGTAATTGCCGGGCAACTAAATCTTACCGGTGGCTTCTGGGATTACGCCCTTGCCTTTAATCTAAACAGTGCTGGGTACTTCATCGTGGGCGCTTTCGTTGTTGTATGGTCTGTTGCACTTTTACTTTGGCGCTATGGAAAAATCGAAGAACGCTGGCATAACAAAGCACACGAAGCCCAGCTTGCACGTGGAGAAAACACAGATCACGCGGCTGCTGGAATTGAATTAGGGCCGATTCGCGATGGATTTAAGATCGATTAAGTTTTATTCTTCCCTGCGCAATAGCTGCCCCGAATAAAACTATTAGTCCGCCAACGGGTTCATACCATGTGACACCTTCGCCCAAAAAGATTACGCCAACTATCACTGCAACAACCGGTGTCACATACGTAACTGAGCTTGCAATTGCACTGCCGGCTGCAGCCATAATTTGAAAGTTCCAGATATATGCAAAACCGCGACCAAATGCACCAAGTCCAATCATTGCAAGCAGTGGTCCGATTGTGACTTCGCCATTAAAACCACCATCGACTAAATAAAATGGCAACAAGATTGCTGTAGCAATTACCAATTGCGTTGCAGCGGCAGCTTCTGGTTTTAATCCAATTGGCAAGATGAATTTTCGTGAATATGGAAATGAAATTCCGTAACAAGCAACCGATAACAACAGAGCCAACACCGCAGATATTGGATTCTCACCTAATCCACGCCACGCACCCAAAACTGTGAGTACTCCGATAAATCCTAAGAGCAACCCACTTACTTGCGCCTTTGTAACTTTTTCAGATCTAAATACCAACATCATCGCAAGCAACGTCATCAATGGTGTTACAGCATTGATAATTCCAGCCAAGATTGAAGTTACATCTTGCTCAGCTAGAGGAAATAGATATCCAGGAATTACATTGAGCGTCATCGCTGGAAAAGTTAAGTGTGCCCATGTCTTGAACTCGCGTGGTAACACTATTTTTCTGATTCGTGCATATGTCACCAACGTCAGCGCACCCAATGCAACACCGCCAAATGCCACGCCAACCGGTGTTAAAAACTCAAGGCCTAGCTTGATGAAGATAAATGAGCATCCCCAAGTGATACCCAGTGCTACATATTGGGTAAGCCAGGTATTAGCTGAAGGAGAGGGCGAAAGCACCTAGCAATGATGACACAACCATCCAAACCCACCAGACATTGACGATGTCAACGTGCCAGTGATCGCGTGCATATAAACCGAGTCGAGAACGATTCCAGTTTCCGAGTGCAAAGAAAACTGTCAACACTAAGTGCACAAAATTAAGGATTGCAATCAGGTAATAACACGATGCATATGCACCTGAACTAAACGTAAATGGCGCATTAGCAATTTGATTAAATTGCATCACCATTGCAACAACAGAGGCAACAAGGGCAACTAATCCACCAAGTTT
>WLRX01000059.1 GCA_009706135.1 Actinomycetota bacterium | reverse complement strand
CGAACCCGGAAGTTAAGCCTCTCAGCGTCGATGGTACTGCACGGGTGACCTTGTGGGAGAGTAGAACGTCGCCGGACTTCTTTTAAAAAAAGGGGCACTTTTATTAGTGCCCCTTTTTTAATTTCTACATGTTTTCTCATGTACATTAAAAAGTAGAATGCTGGGTAATCAAATACAACAAAGGAGGTTTATATGAATGATCGCGATAAAAAATCATTTTCAGATAAACCTTCAAGAAATTCTGCGCCAACAACAAAGCGAGCAGGATCTTCTTCGCGTCCCGGTGCTCCTCGACAAGACAGTCGAGGTGCCAGACCAGCACCCGTAGATCGCGATATGAGTCGTTTGCGTCCACGAATTTTTGAACCAGATATTCCAGAAGAAGTCACTGGTGAAGAATTAGAAAAAACTGTACGTGCTGAGTTATTAAGTTTGTCTGCCGAGAATGCAAAAGTTGTTGCCAGGCATTTAGTTTGTATCAATCTAAATATGGATACAGATCCAGAATTAGCGTATAAACACGGTATTGCAGCGGCTTATCACGCAGGCCGACTAGCCGTGGTTCGAGAAAGTGCTGGTTATGCCGCTTATCGCGCTGGGCATTATGAGGTTGCGTTGAAAGAATTACGAGCCGCACATCGAATTTCAGGTGATGTATCTATGTGGCCGGTTATGGCTGATTGTGAAAGAGGGCTCGGAAAGCCATTAAAAGCACTAGCTTTAGCTGGATCACCAGAAGTTGCGCGTTTAGAAAAAGCAGAGGAAATTGAGATGCGCATTGTCGCTTCTGGCGCACGAAGTGATTTGGGCGAATTCGATGCTGCTGTCATAACTTTAACGTGTAAGGAATTAAAGATTGATAAAGAGCCATGGGCCGTGCGATTGCGCTACGCATATGCCGACGCCCTGGAAAAAGCTGGACGAAAAGATGAATCCACGCACTGGTTTAGTCAGTGTGCCCAGATAGATCCAGAAGAAGAAACTGATGCACTGGAGCGTTCACAACCTTAAGGAAATTATCCACAAGGAAAATGCACGTGAAGTAATTTGTCAGAAGCTTAAATCATCATTATCTGAATCTAAGAAATTCGATTTTATGATTATAAGGAGCAATGATGGCTACAACAAAAAAGAGTAAAAATCCCAAAGAAAAAATTCAACACGAAGAGCCAGATTATTCACTCAATGATGTGATGTTACGTGGCAGGGTATCTGATTCAGCCATTGAAAAAACGCTACCAAGCGGAGACAAGGTTGTTGAGTTTCGATTGATTATTTCTCGTTTGGAACTAAGCGGAGTAGACACACTAGATATCGGAGCGTGGAGTACGAAAACGCGTCGCAGCGCTCTATCTCTTAAGCCAGATGAGTGGATTGAGATTTCTGGCTCTATCCATAGAAGATTTTGGAAAGGCCCAAGTGGGTTAGCCAGCCGCTGGCAGGTAGAAGCAGCCGAGATTTCTCGAATTTAGGTACTCTTTAGCCTGGCTCCAAGGTCATCCATAAAGGCGGTTGTAATGGCTAATGATTTGTTTTCATCGTTGCGCACGTACCTAAACAAGGTAAGTGAAGGAGAGCGCACGCCCGCGGAATTAGCTAATGCACTAAACACTTGGGTTAAGCAAAGTGGTGACGCTCTTAAGTCCAAAATCGATGAGGAAGTTAACAGCACAGTTTCTCGAATGGGTTTTATCAAACGTGAAGAGTTCGACGAACTTCGAGCTGAATTGGATGCATTAAAGAAGACGGCGCTCAAGAAAGCATCTGTTAAGAAAAATGCCACAACTTCAAAACCGACATCGGCAAAGAAGAAATCTGCTCCTTCAAAAAAAGGTAAGTAATGAACCAAGAAAATATGGATTTCGCATCTGAACCTACAATCGTAGATGCTATTAAATCTGAGTTAAACGAAATCGATGCAACCGATCTTTCGGAGCACGCACAGCGTTATGCAACTCTACATCAGAAATTGCAGGAAACTCTGTCAGGTATTGACGGCTTATAACTCTTCTCATGAAAACTAGATTAGATGCCGAACTTGTGAGGCGAGAACTCGCTCGTTCAAGAGAGTCTGCGGCCGATTTAATTGAATCTCGAAGCGTTTTAGTAAATGGAATTCCCGCGACGAAACCTGCAACACAGGTGGATGCTCAAACCTCTATAACGTTGCAAGGTGACCGCGATGATTTTGTTTCTAGAGGGGGACATAAGTTAGCTGGTGCACTAGATGCTTTCCCAGAAGTAATTGTTGATGGTGTGAGAGCTTTGGATGCTGGTGCGTCCACTGGTGGTTTCACAGATGTTTTGCTTCGAAGAGGCGCAAGAGAAGTTGTTGCTGTTGATGTTGGTTATGGACAATTAGCGTGGGAACTTCGTCAAGACCCTAGAGTGCTCATTTTGGATCGAACCAACATCCGACATCTCACAGGTGATGTTGTTGGAGAACCAACAGGTTTAGTAGTAGCTGATTTGTCCTTTATTTCCCTCACACTTGTTTTACCCGCCCTTTCCGCGGTTTCAAAGCCAGACGCAGATTTTTTGCTCATGGTTAAGCCACAATTTGAAGTAGGACGTGAAAAGTTGGGCGCAGGTGGTGTTGTGCGTGATCCAGCCCTGCGTAAATCCGCAGTTATGGATGTTGCAATGAGTGCCTATGACGTTGGGCTTGGAACTAGAGGAGTTGTGGCTAGCTCGCTTCCTGGACCAGCTGGAAATGTTGAATATTTTCTTTGGCTTAAACGAGGTGCAGGGGAAATTTCAGGAACAGATCTTGATAAAGCTATAGAGATCGGACCTCAATAATGAGTAAACGATCAATAGTGATGTTGATAAATTCTTCACGCAATGAAGCTCATGGAGCTGCCGAAAAAATTACCGAAGCTCTTAGTCGTGCAGAAATAGAAGTTTTATCTCCGCAGAATGCATCAGAATCAGGTGCTGAAATTGTTCTAGTTCTTGGTGGGGATGGCACGATTTTAAGAGGTGCCGAAATTGCTCTGGATCTGAACATCCCCTTATTGGGTATAAATCTAGGCCATGTTGGATTTATGGCAGAGGTTGATTCGTTCACTTTTAATGATGTAGCCCAAGCGATTATTGAAAGAGAGTATGTTTTAGATCAACGAATGCTTCTAAGTTTTGCGGTTAAAAGAAATAATGTCGTAATACAAAGTGGATGGTCACTTAATGAAATATGCATCGAACGCAAAAGTACGACAATGCTTGATTTGTTTGTGCAAATAGATCAAAGACCACTATCTAGGTGGGGGTGTGATGGCATCATCTGCGCAACACCCACCGGATCCACTGCGTATGCTTTTTCAGCAGGCGGCCCAGTTCTATGGCCAGAAGTTCAAGCGTTGGTTTTATTACCCATTGCAGCTCACGCGTTGTTCGCACGTCCAATGGTTATTTCCCCATCATCAACCATAATTGTCACCATCGAATCACTGGACGCCTCATTGTCAGCTGATGCTCTGCGGAAAATGGATTTGCAAAAAGATGATCAAATTTTGTTAACAAAGAATGACGCTCAGGTGACTCTAGCGCACTTAAAATCCACCATTTTTACCGATCGACTTGTGGCTAAGTTCAAGTTACCAATTGAAGGTTGGCGTGGTGAGTGATCGCACGTTTCTAGAAGAAATTCACATAAAAAATATTGGTGTAATAACAGGTGCGACCCTCGAATTTAACAAGGGATTAACAGTGCTTACCGGTGAAACCGGCGCTGGGAAAACAATGGTTCTTACCGCGTTAAATCTAGTTCTCGGAGGAAAAACTGAAAGCACTTTGGTCAGAAGTGGTGAAGATAGATTATCGGCAAGCGCGCTTTTTAGTATTCCGAAAACTAAAGTTAGCAATTTTGAAGAATTGGGATTAGAAGTTGAAGATGGCACATTAACAATCTCTAGAAATGTTACAAAAGATGGTAAGAGCAAAGCGGTAGCAAGTGGTGTGTCCGTTAGTGCGAGCACTTTGGTCGAAGCTAGTCAACATTTGATTGAAATTCACGGTCAAAGTTCAGGTTTGTCTATCACTAAGGGTTCTCGACAAAGAGAATTATTGGATAGATTCGCTGGTGATTCTTTAAGTAAGATCTTATCTTCCTATCAACAAACTCTTCATGAATATACAAGTATCAAATCTCGTATTAGTGATTTAAAGAAGAGTGCAGCCAGCCGAGAAGAAGCTTTTGCTTCATTGGAATTGTTCAGTAAGACCATTACCAAACTCTCTCCAAAAGCTGATGAGTTCAAAAGTATTGATGATGAGATATCTAAGCTATCTTCCGTTGAAGAGCTGCGAATTGCAATCACATTCGCTTTATCAGCCCTTGAAAGTAACGATTCCGGGGCCATCGATGTGTTGGGCCAAGCAAAGAAATCCTTAGATTCGGTGAAGGGCAAGGATTCACAAGTTGAGAAATTCTCTGATGAATTCAATGATGCATTTTTTATTTTGGCTGATTTAATGCCGAACCTGACTTCATATTTAGAGTCATTGGAAGCGGATCCGCAGAGATTAGATAAGCTGCAGGAGCGAAAATCGGAATTATCAATATTTGTTAAGAAATATGGTGAACTACCTGACTTAGATGAATCTTTATTGGCCCTAATTGAGAAGGGTAAAACAGTAAATGCACAACTAGAAGATTTAGGTGGGGGCGAAGAACGTATAGGCCTTTTAGAAAATGAATTGATTCAGATCAAGAAGAGCTTATTAGAAGAAGCAAAATCACTATCGAAGATTCGAAATCAAATTGCCCTTAAGCTAGCTAATGAAGTTTCTACCGAAATGCACTCTCTTTCAATGCCTCAGACTAACTTGCGCATTGAAATTGTTTCACCTGATTACGAAGCCGCACTCAAGGAGAGTGATTTCACTACATTTGGTTGCGATTCGGTTCATATGTTTTTGCAAACGCATCGCGATGGACCTCTTGTTTCATTAGCAAAAGGGGCATCAGGAGGCGAAATGTCACGCGTCATGCTCGCCCTTGAAGTTGTTATTGCGGCGTCTAATCCTGTTGGCACTTATATTTTCGATGAAGTTGACGCAGGTGTCGGGGGAGCAGCAGCCATTGAAGTAGGTCGCAGATTGCATGCACTTTCAAAAAGCGCACAAGTAATTGTTGTTACACATTTACCTCAAGTAGCTGCTTGGGGAGATTCTCATTATGTAGTCGAAAAAAGCGTTGATGGAACTGTTATATCAAGTGGAGTGAACCGAATAGAAGGTGACGATCGTGTTAGTGAAATTGCGCGAATGTTGGCCGGTCTACAGGAATCTTCCAGCGCGAAGGAACACGCGAGCGAGTTGCTCGAAATGCGTATAAAAGGATAATTAACTAATTTACTGATAGGTTGTTCTTCCATGGGCCAACCTCATGTAACCAAGCATTTGTTTGTCACCGGCGGGGTCGCCTCAAGTCTCGGCAAAGGCCTCACAGCCTCAAGTCTCGGAAGATTACTAATCTCACGTGGTTTGCGTGTAACGATGCAAAAATTAGATCCATATTTGAATGTTGATCCAGGCACAATGAATCCATTTCAACATGGTGAAGTTTTCGTAACAGATGATGGTTCTGAAACAGATTTGGATATCGGACATTACGAGCGTTTTCTCGATAGAAATCTACACGGGTCTGCCAATGTAACTACTGGACAGGTTTATTCGCGTGTAATTAGTCGTGAACGTCGTGGTGAATACTTAGGTGAAACAGTTCAAGTAATTCCTCACATCACAAATGAAATAAAAGAGAGAATTCGTGCGATGGTGGCGCCTGACATCGATATTGTGATAACTGAAATCGGTGGCACGGTTGGAGATATTGAATCTCAACCCTTTTTAGAAGCTGCTAGACAGATTAGACAAGAAGTTGGTCGGGATAATGTTTTTTACCTGCATATTTCACTTGTTCCATACATTGGTCCTTCTGGTGAGTTAAAAACAAAACCAACTCAACATAGTGTTGCTGCTCTTCGCAGTATTGGTATCGCACCCGATGCAGTTGTATTACGT
>WLRX01000058.1 GCA_009706135.1 Actinomycetota bacterium | reverse complement strand
GTTCACGCTCAAATTTTTAAATACCCACCTGATGGGGTTAACCTTTAGCCCTATTAACCGTCAGTCTGGTTCACGTGAAAATCACGACCCAGACACGAAAGAGGAAATGAAATGAAGTCAGAGATTCATCCAGAGTACAAAGAGACTCAAGTAACCTGTGGTTGCGGTGAAAAATTTGTTACCCGCTCAACTGTTACAAGCGGTTCAATTTATGTTGAAGTATGTTCTGTCTGCCATCCTTTCTACACCGGTAAGCAGCGCATTCTTGATACTGGTGGACGCGTAGCCAAGTTCGAAGAGCGCTTCGGTAAAAAATAGCTTTCTAAAGAGACCGCATTCACTACTTTGGTAGTGGTTGCGGTCTTTTGCTTTTCTGTTGCAGAGCTTTTAACTAAAAAAACAAAACTTAAGGAAAGGAGAAGCCACAATGACAAATGATCGTTTCGCATCAGCACACGAAATGGTTCGCGAATACGCAGAACTAGAAGCTGCCATGGCTGATCCTTCACTTCACGATGATCAAGGCAAGGCACGACAACTTGGTCGCCGCTACGCACAGCTCGGTCCAGTTGTTGCTGGATTTAAAGAGTGGAAGAGCGCCGATGATGATCTAAACGCCGCAAGAGAATTAGCCGCCACAGATCCAGATTTTGCATCTGAAATTCCTGCACTAGAAGAAACTGCGCAAAGGACTGCTGAAAAACTAGAAGAGTTATTGCTTCCACGCGATCCTAATGATGATCGAGATGTGATTCTGGAAGTTAAAGCTGGCGCAGGTGGAGATGAGTCCGCCCTCTTTGCAGGAGATTTATTGCGCATGTATATGCGATACGCCGAAAAGCGAAATTGGAAAGTTGAAATTCTCGATGCAACTGAGAGTGAAATGGGTGGTTATAAAGATATTTCAATTGCTGTTAAATCAAAGGGGACCGCAGCGCACGGTGAATCTCCTTATGCACGTTTAAAATTTGAAGGTGGAGTACATCGCGTACAACGTGTTCCAGAAACTGAGAGCCAAGGCAGAATTCATACATCCGCCGCAGGTGTTTTAATTCTTCCTGAAGCAGAAGAAATTGACGTTGAGTTAAATATGAATGATGTCCGAGTAGATGTGTACCGCTCTTCAGGTCCGGGTGGACAGAGTGTAAATACAACAGATTCAGCAGTGCGTCTAACGCATGTGCCAACGGGAATTGTGGTCTCTTGCCAAAACGAGAAGAGTCAATTGCAAAATAAAGAATCCGCTCTTCGTATTTTACGCGCCCGTCTTTTGGCAGATGCACAAGAAAAAGCAGATGCCGTGGCATCAGCCGAACGCAAAAGCCAAGTTCGAACTGTTGATCGATCCGAGCGAATCAGAACCTATAACTTTCCAGAAAACCGCTTGAGTGATCACCGCGTCAATTACAAATCAAATAATTTAGACTCAGTTTTAAATGGCGAACTAGATGATGTCATTCAATCACTATTAGATGCTGATAAAGCAGCAAAGTTAGCTTCGACAGAATAAATACAAGCATGAACGTGCGCGAGACTCTAAAAGATGCAAAAGAACAGCTAGCCCTTTCAGAAATCGATGGCATAGATGCTGAAATTTTGCTCTCACATGTTCTTGGAATCACTCGCATGGATTTACACAATCCATTGGTATTAGAGCGCACGCTGGCATCCCTTGGCGATACATCAATTGCACTAGATACTTTTCATGACTTATTGGCCCGCAGAATTTTGCACGAACCATTGCAATACATAACGGGTGTCGCATATTTTAGAAATCTTGAATTAAAAGTAGGTCCCGGAGTATTAGTTCCTAGACCAGAGAGTGAATTATTAGTAGGCGCAGTTCTTGCACATATTTCTAATTTGCCGCCACCAGTTAGCGTTATAGATCTTGGATCAGGCTCTGGAGCACTTGCACTTGCAATCGCAACGGAGGCTCCCAATAGTCGAGTGATTGCAGTTGAAAAAAGTGATGAAGCAATTGTTTGGCTTAAGAAAAATGTTGAGGCAATTACTGAAGATTTACGCATTGTTCATAGCGATGTCAACGATGCACTCGTTGGCATTAAATGCGATGTTGTCATTGCTAATCCGCCATACATTCAAGATGAGTCAGATCTGCCAAGAGATGTAGTTGAGCACGAACCGGCTGTTGCGCTCTTTGGCGGCAAAGATGGCATGGATGCTCCTCGTGCATTTATTTCAGCTTCATCTCGATTACTTAAATCAGGTGGTTTGCTGGCGATCGAACATAATGAAGCACAGGGTGACTTGATTGCGGCTGAACTTGCCAAGGATTTTCAGGAGATACAGTTACATCAGGATTTAGTTGGTCGCCCACGGTGGACTAGTGCGATACGGAAAAATATATGAGCAGCCCAGTTGAAAGAGTAGACATCACCAGTGGTGATCGCGCTGAACATTTAGCTCGAGGACTTAAATCAATTCGTGATGGTTATGTCATCGTTGTTCCGCTGGAGCATGGATATGTATATGCATGTGATGCATTTAGCCACTTTGCTGTTCGCGCAATGCATGTCCTTCGAGCAGATGCACTCGGAGTTGTTGCGCAGGTGATAATTCCAACGGCTAAAACTGCACAAGGATTATCACGCAGCATTCGAGATGAAGTGCAGGACATTACAAATGCATTCTGGCCCGGGTTGCTAAGTATCAATGTGAAGCCACAAGTTGGATTGGCTTGGGACCTAGGAGATTCTGGGCGACTAGATCAAATAAGTTTGCGAATGCCACAAGAAGGTTTCGTTTTGGATTTACTGCAAAAGAGTGGTCCGCTGGCAATTGCAGGTATTACAAATAATGGATTGCCAACATTGCTCGATGTCGAGAGATTTGAAAATCCAGGTGTTGATGTAATTTTTGATGGTGGACATCTTCTGGCCGGACCCCGCAGCACCGTCATAAACGTTTCAGATGATGGAATGGAACTCATTCGAGAAGACGCTATCTCGCGTGAATCACTTCAAAAAGTATCTCCTGACAATTTCGCCTAGTCGGATTAGAATCTGCAAATGACGAAAGATATTTTCTACGGACCAGACTTTGATTTGTTGAGCCAGCAAGATCCAGAAATTTCAGCGGTGTTGCTCTCAGAACTCAAGCGCCAGCAAACGAATTTACAATTAATTGCAAGTGAGAACTTCACTTCACGCGCCGTGCTTGCAACACTTGGTTCAACTCTTTCAAACAAGTACGCAGAAGGTTATCCAGGCAAGCGTTATTACGGTGGATGCGAAGAAGTAGATAAGGCCGAATACCTTGCAATCGAACGAGCTAAATCTTTATTTGGGGCCGATCATGCCAATGTTCAACCGCACTCAGGTGCAAGTGCGAACATTGCGGTGTATCAAGCATTTACAAAACCTGGTGACACAGTTCTTGCTATGTCATTATCACACGGCGGCCATCTCACACATGGTTCACCTGTTAACTTTTCCGGTAAGTGGTTTAACGTAGTTTCATACGGAGTGCGCCAAGACACCGAGCTGATTGACTATGACGAATTACGCGACTTAGCAATTGCTAACAAACCAAAGATGATTTGCTCCGGTGCTACTGCATATCCAAGTCTTGTTGACTTTGAAAAGGTACGCGCAATTTGTGATGAAGTTGGCGCAATCATGTGGGTCGATGCCGCGCACTTCATTGGCTTGGTGGCCGGAAAAGCAATTCCTTCTCCTGTGCCATATGCAGATGTTGTTTCATTTACAACACATAAAGTTTTGCGTGGTCCACGCGGTGGAATGATTCTTACTAAAGAAGCACACGCTGCCGCAATTGATAAATCTGTCTTTCCTGGAATGCAAGGCGGACCGATTATGTCTGCAGTTGCTGGCAAGGCCGTCGCGCTTCGAGAGTGCGCAACACCTGAATATCAAAAGTATTCAAAGGATGTTATTACCAATGCTCAAGCGCTCTGCACGGCACTTGAAGGTGAAGGCATGCGTGCGGTTTCTGGTGGAACGCAAACACACCTTGCACTAATTGATATTCGCGGTACTGGCGTCAATGGAAAAGTTGCAGATGAGCGTTGTGGCAATGCGGGCATCGTCCTAAACAAAAATTCAATTCCATTTGATCCAGAAAAGCCAGGAATCACGAGCGGCATTCGTGTGGGAACTCCTGCAACAACTACCCAAGGTATGGGCGTTGCAGAGATGAAGACCATTGCTTCTATGATTTCGCGCGCTATCCGTAGCGAAGATCCATCAGTGTTATCAGGAATTAAGAGCGAAGTTCACGCTTTAACTTCGAAATTCCCAATTTATAACGCATAGAATTACTCCATGCGTGAGTACATGTTCACCTTGCTGCTCTCAGCGGCTTTGTGTTATCTGATCACTCCATTTGTTCGAACACTTGCAACCAAATTTGGCGCCGTTGCATTGGTGCGCACACGCGATGTACACACATCACCAACTCCACGATGGGGCGGCGTTGCGATGTGGGCCGCGATGTCACTTACTTTTATCATCGTTCAACACCTCACACTTGTTGGAAAATCATTCGGACATGAGGCGCAAGGGATTTTCCTAGCTGGTACATTTCTAGTGTTACTAGGCATGGCAGATGATCGCTTTCAATTAGATGCGCTTACGAAATTAGCTGGACAGGCACTTGCAGCCGGGATTTTGCTAATTTACGGAATTCAAATCTTGTGGTTACCAATTAATGGAGTAATTGCACTGCCGCCGAGTATCGGACAGCTAGTTACAGTCTTAATTGTTTTAGTAACCATCAATGCAGTTAATTTCATAGATGGTCTCGATGGATTAGCAGCAGGAATTGTTGCTATCGCGGGTGCTGCTTTCTTTACTTTTGCATACCTTTTAGCGGTTGTGTGGGGCTTTAGTCGCGCTGGTGCGCCATCACTAATTACTGCAGTTCTAATTGGAATATGCGTGGGATTCTTGCCCCACAATTTCCATCCCGCTCGGATATTTATGGGCGATTCAGGTTCGATGTTCTTAGGCTTGTTGTTGGCTTCTGCTGCGATTACATTGACTGGTCAAGTAGATCCAAATGCAATTACAGCAGTAAAAGTTGGTCCAACTCTGTTGCCACTGTTGCTTCCATTTGCTGTTCTCGCAATTCCACTGGCAGATTTAGTTCTTGCAATTTCAAGACGATTACGAGCAGGTCGTTCACCCTTTGCACCAGATAAAGATCATCTTCATCACAGATTACTATCTGTAGGAAATTCCCACGTACGAACCGCTGTAATAATGTACTTATGGACTGCAACTCTGGCTTTTCCAATTACAATTTTAGCTTTTGCTCCAATATGGGTTGCGCTATTGGCTGTTGCTGTGCTGGCAACAATAGCAATAGCAGTAACTCGAAACGGAAAAAAGGATTCAGTTTATGTCTAATGAAAAAAGTTCTGAAAGCATCATGCTCCGTGGAGCACTTGTTCCTTCATTTATTGTTGGAATTATCGCAATCGGATTTAGTACATTCTTTGTTGGTTTCTCAGGATTTTTAGGGGCACTCATCGCTCAATTTGTAGTAATTATTTATTTTGCAATCCATATCGGTGTATCACGAATCGCACGAAATCTTGATCCTATGAGCACATTGGCATTGGCGGTTTTTTCATATTTTGCAAAGCTACTTTTTCTTGGCGTATTTTTGTATCTTCTCAGTGCCTTTACTTCAAGGCAAACAATTAACAGAACCAGTTTCGGTGCTACGGCAATTGCGCTCACCTTTGCTTGGCTAGGGGGAGAAATTGCCAGTTATATGAAATTGCGCATACATTTACCCCTACCTAATTCTAAGAATTAGCTGAATTATTTAGCGCTATCCAAAGGGGAGTACTCATGGCAACACGTGATGAGAATGCTGCATGGTCAATCATTGGATATTTACTCTCAGGTTTACTTTTTTGGGGTGCAGTCGGCTGGGGATTAGATAAGTGGCTCGGCACAGCCTTTCTGCTTCTAACTGGGCTGCTCGTAGGTGTCGCCTCCGGGATTTACCTAGTCTGGCTTCGATTTGGCCGCGAATAAGGGCAATTTGCTCGGCTAATTCCAATTTCACAGGCGGGACTTTTCCCCATAGGGTTGCTCGCAGAACGCATCCCCGGCGTCCTACCTGGTAAGTCCGTCTGAATTCATTT
>WLRX01000057.1 GCA_009706135.1 Actinomycetota bacterium | reverse complement strand
GTTTGGATTATCAATTGTGAAGCCTTGCTTCTCAATTGTGTCCACGAAATCAATAGTTGCGCCAGATAAATAAGGATCACTCATTTTATCGGTAATTACTTTAACGTTTCCGAATTCACGAACAACGTCGCCTTCGAGGTTGCGATCATCGAAATAGAGTTGGTACTTCAGGCCAGAGCAACCACCAGGCTGTACAGCAACGCGAAGATTTAGGTCGTCACGACCTTCTTGTGCCAACAATGCAGCGACCTTTGATGCTGCGTTATCGGTAAGAAGAATTCCTGTTGTGGTGCTTGTCTCTGTGCTCATGTTCTCTCCCTTTCGAGTACTGGGCAAGCCTAGCAACCTCACGCACTATGCGCGACATGGACACAGATTATGAGAGAGAATGCACCTGTGAATCTAAGTGACCTACTACTACTTGGACAAGGCAGCGATCTTGCCAGCGAACGCGGCGTTTCATGTGATGGCCAATTACCTGCCGCAAGTGATCCTGATTTGGTTGATCGCGCGAGAGCTGCTCGTAAAGCACTTGGTTCCAGTGTTTTGGTCCTAGGTCATCACTACCAACGAAATGAAGTAATTGAATTTGCAGACATCACGGGTGATTCATTTAAGTTGGCACAAGAAGCAGCCAGGGCAAGTGATGTTGAAAACATTATTTTTTGCGGTGTTCACTTCATGGCAGAAAGTGCTGACATTCTGACTACCGATAAGCAAAAAGTAATTCTTCCTGATCTTGCTGCCGGTTGCTCAATGGCGGACATGGCAACTGCTAACCAAGTCAGTAAATGCTGGGAAGAGCTCGCAGGTAATGGAGTGTCCCAAGGAGTTATTCCTGTGACATATATGAATTCATCAGCTGCAATCAAATCCTTTACTGGCGAACATGGCGGAACGATCTGCACTTCATCTAATGCAGAATCTGCGATGAGCTGGGCATTTACGCAAGGTTCAAAAATTCTTTTTTTACCCGATCAGCACTTAGGTAGAAACACCGCTGTTCTCTCTCTGGGTTTATCACTGGAAGATTGCGTCGTATGGAATCCATGGCAACCAATGGGTGGTCTGACAGAAGAACAAATCAAGAAAGCTAAAGTAATTTTGTGGCGAGGACATTGCTCCGTTCATGGGCGCTTCTCTATCGAAAGTGTCCAAGAGATTCGAACACGAGTTCCAGGAGTACAAATTTTGGTTCATCCGGAGTGCACACACGAAGTTGTGCAAGCAGCTGACCGTGTTGGTTCAACAGAAAAAATTATCAAAATCGTTGAACAATCCCCCGCTGGTTCGAAATGGGCCATCGGTACTGAACTCAATTTGGTTCAACGAATTTCCCAGAACAATTTAGATAAAGAAATTTATTTCTTGGATAAAGACATCTGTTACTGCTCAACCATGAATCGTATTGACTTGCCACACTTGGTGTGGGCCATGGAATCCCTCGTATCGGGCACCGTAGTCAACCAAATTCGGGTGGCCCCTGAAGTGGCTAAGTATTCAAAACTCGCATTAGAAAGAATGCTCGCTCTATAGTTCTCTCATGTCTAATACTTCAGATGCATCTTCAAAAAAGGGTCGACCAACTCCTAAGCGCAAAGAAGCGCAATCAAAGCGAATAGTTTCATCCCTAGCTCCGGCATCTACTAAAGAAGAGAAAAAGCGGGCACGCGAACAGAGTCGTGTTTCTCGTAATGCATCACGCGCGGCATATTTACGCGGTGAAGAAAGTGCCATGCCTTTGCGAGATCGCGGGCCTGCCCGCCGCTATGTGAGAAATCTTGTTGATGCACGTAGATCTATTGGTGAATATTTCTTACCAATTATTTTTGTTGTTCTCTTGCTTTCAGTTTTCCCAGTTCCAGCTCTTCAATACGGTGCGATTGCTCTGATGTATGCGGTTCTCTTAACTGCAGCCATTGATGGTGTTTTTCTCTCTCGAAAAATTAAGAAAGAAATTCGCAGCCGTTTTCCAGATTCACCAACAAAGGGTTTGGGTCTCTACGGCTGGCTGCGTTCAACTCAAATGAGACGTCTACGTACTCCACACCCACAAGTTAAACCTGGAGATAGTTTCTAACTAGCTATTTAAGGTTTACTTAACGTGGGATTCAACAAAGGGAAGATTAACTACTTCGGCTTGTGATTGTCGCCCTCGCACATCGATGACAACAACTGTTCCAAGTGTTACCGAAGAATCTAAGAGCGCCAAGGCAATTCCATTTTTTAATGTAGGCGAAAATGTTCCTGAGGTAACTTCACCAATTTCAATACCATCTGAATCTTTAACTTTCATACCTGCGCGAGGAATGCCACGATCGAGAGATTTCAGCCCATGTAAAAATCTTCGTGGACCATTTGTGCGCTCATTTCGTAGTACAACATCTCCTGAAAACTTCTCTTTCTTCCATCCCACAGCCCATGATGCGTTTGCTTGCACCGGCGTTATCTCAAGTGAGAGTTCATGACCATGCAACGGATATCCCATTTCAGTTCTCAACGTATCGCGAGCACCTAAGCCGCACACAACTCCGTCAAAGGCATCAATTGCAGAAACAAGTGCATCCCAAACTTTTTCGGCATCTTTCCACAATGGCAATAACTCAAAACCGAATTCACCTGTATATCCAGTTCGGCACAAAATTACGTCGCATTGGGCAATTTTTACATTTGTAAAACTCATGTATTCAATTGAGGGAGCAGCGCCAAGGGATGTTAAAACTTCTGCTGTTGCTGGTCCTTGTAGTGCCAGTACCGCATACTCTGAATGTAAGTTTGCAATCGCGATCCCTGGCAGTTTTTTAGCCTCCAGCACCGCAACCACATCCGATGTATTCGATGCATTCGGAACAAGAAAAATATCATCCGATGAATTTCTGTAAGCAATCAAATCATCTATAACGCCACCATCTTCATTACACAGCATCGTGTATTGGGCCATGCCATCAGAAATTCGATTTAGGTCATTGGTAAGAATTGCGTTGAGAAAATCTAATGCCCCGCTTCCTTTCACACTGGCTTTACCTAAGTGGGAAACATCAAAAAGCCCTACGCGTTCTCGAACTGCTGCGTGTTCAGCAAGAACGCCAGTGGCTGGATATTCAATGGGCATTAGCCAGCCGCCGAAATCTGCCATCTTGGCTTGGCGATCCACGTGCTTTTGATGGAGAGGAGAATTTTTCACATTCACAACCTACTCCCACTGCAACAAAAGTTCCTACAAGCGATAACCTGTGCGCCTTGCAGATTTTAAGAAGGAGCTACATGTCCACGTTGGCACTTACTGACGGCGCCGTAAACAGCGGTGTACTTGTTGTTGGGCTTTCGTTTAATCCAAATAAAGCTGCAGCGTTAACCATTGAATCAGGCACTCTCACTCTGGATACAAGAACATTGCTCGCTCAGCTCAAAGAACTCGGAGCAACGGGTAAAAATGATGAAATCGTCAAAATACCTGGTATTCGAACAAAATTAATCCTCTTTACTGGATTAGGTCAGAGCCAAAAAGAGTTCGCGCATGAAACTCTTCGTCGCGCGGCAGGAGCAGCTGCGCGCGCTTTAGCCGGAAGCGACGAAGCGACATTTGCATTGCCGGCCATAAATATCGAAGCCGTTTCAGCAATTGCAGAAGGTGCGGCCCTTGGTGCTTATGCCTTTGATGAATTTCGCGGCTCAACAAAATCAGAACGAAAATTGCCACTGGCAAAGATCGCGATTCATTCCAAATTTACAAAGAAAATTGAAGCAAAAAATGCGCTCAAGCGAGCACAAGTCATTGCGAAGTACACACATTTAGTTCGAGATTTAATCAACACTCCCCCATCACACCTGACTCCTGATACTTTTACTAAGAAGATTGCTGCAGTTGTTAAATCTGCGGGCGGCGCTTCTGCCGGACTTAAAATAAGTATTCTCAATGAAAAGCAATTAAAAAGCGGTGGCTATGGCGGAATCATTGGTGTTGGCCAAGGTTCAGCGAATCCGCCACGTCTGCTGCACATTAAATACACACCGAAAAAATCTCTACGAAAGTTTGCATTCGTTGGTAAAGGAATCACATTTGATACAGGTGGCTTAGCGCTTAAACCTGCAGCCGGTATGGAAGCAATGAAATCTGACATGAGTGGAGCCGCAGCTGTTTGCGGTGCGATTCTTGCAATTGCGTCTCTCAAACTTTCTGTGAGTGTTGAGGCCTGGGCGCCATTAGCTGAAAATATGGTGAGCGATAACGCAACTCGTCCAAGTGATGTAATTTCAATTTATGGTGGTAAGACTGTAGAAGTACTCAATCCGGATGCGGAGGGTCGACTCATTTTGGCTGATGCACTTGTAAAGGCTCAAGAAACCAAGTCACTCGATGGTCTAATAGATGTTGCAACGCTAACCGGTGCGCAAGTGGTGGCACTTGGAACACGAACAAGTGCAGTAATGACAAATAATGAAGATTTTAGTGCTCGATTATTGGCGGCAGCCACAGATAGTGGTGAAGCATTTTGGCCAATGCCACTTCCGCAAGAATTGCGCGCATCACTTGATTCACCAATAGCCGATCTGGCAAACATCGGTGAACGTATGGGAAATATGTTGGTTGCAGGATTGTTCTTAAAAGAATTTGTTAAGCCAGAAGTACCATGGCTACACCTTGATATTGCAGGTCCTGCCTATAACGAATCTGGCGCACATGGATACACCCCCGTTGGCGGCACTGGTGTGGCACTGCGCACACTTCTGCGCTTGGTCGAGAAATCAATAATTCGGTAACTAGCCCGAAGGCTGGCAAGATAGGTCAAGGGCGAAGGTTGTCCTAGTACAACTGAGAATCGTGGGAGGTTTACGTAGTGGCTCAATTCGATCTAGTAATCCTGGGCGGTGGAAGTGGCGGATATGCATGCGCCCTTCGTAGCGCACAACTAGGTCTATCCGTAGCACTAATCGAAGCCGACAAACTTGGTGGCACGTGTCTACACCGTGGCTGTATTCCAACAAAAGCTTTACTGCACTCCGGTGAAATTGCAGATGGCGCGCGCGATGCCAGCCACTTTGGTGTGAACGCGCAATTCCTTTCTATGGATATGCCAGCTGTTAATTCATATAAAGATGGCGTAATCGCTCGATTGCACAAAGGATTGCAAGGTCTTGTTAAATCAAGAAATATTACATACATCGAAGGTCACGGTCGTTTGGTTTCTAAAGACACCGTCGAAGTTAATGGTGAAAAATACACAGGTAAGAACGTTGTGCTAGCAAATGGCTCGTACGCAAAAACTCTGCCTGGTCTTGAAATCGATGGATTTAAAATTATTACATCAGATCACGCAACAAAATTGGAATACGTACCAAAGAGCGTGATTGTTTTGGGTGGTGGCGTCATTGGATGTGAATTTGCATCCGTGTGGAAGTCATTTGGTTCTGAAGTAACAATTATTGAAGGTCTACCTCACCTGGTCGCGCTTGAAGATGAATCTTCTAGCAAGCAACTCGAACGTGCATTTAGGAAACGTGGGATTAATTTTGAGCTTGGTGTGCGTTTTGCGTCGGCATCCATCAACGGCGACACCGTGACTGTGACACTAGAAGATGGCAAAACTTTCAGTGCAGATGTACTTCTCGTCAGTGTGGGTCGTGGACCAGTTTCTGCAAACCTTGGGTATGAAGAACAAGGTATTTCTATGGATCGAGGCTACGTATTAGTTGACGATAAGTGCCGCACAAATGTGCCCGGCATTTGGGCAGTTGGCGATTTAATTCCAACGCTGCAACTCGCTCACGTTGGATTCGGTGAGGGAATTTTGGTTGCCGAAGAGATTGCTGGACTTAACCCTCGTCCTATTAATTACGATGGCGTCCCACGTGTTACATACTCAGAGCCAGAAGTTGCCTCCGTTGGTCTGACAACAGCCCTTGCAAAAGAGCGCGGTTATGATGTTGTTGAATTAAATTATGACTTAGCAGGAAATGGAAAGGCTCAAATATTGCGCACAGCAGGTTCAGTTAAATTAGTTTCACAAAAGAACGGACCAGTACTTGGCATACATATGGTTGGTTCTCGCGTAGGAGAATTACTGGCTGAAGCCCAAGTAATTTTCAATTGGGAAGCAAGCGCCGATGATGTCGCGCCACTTATTCATGCACACCCAACACTGTCAGAAGCCATGGGAGAAGCACACATGGCACTCGCCGGTAAACCGCTTCATGCTCACGGATAATCTAGGGAGAAAACAATGACATTTTCAGTAACGATGCCAGCACTTGGCGAGAGCGTGAC
>WLRX01000056.1 GCA_009706135.1 Actinomycetota bacterium | reverse complement strand
TAAAGGTTGCTCTAGGTATCGCTGCACTAGTCGCAATTCCAGTTATTGGTTCAACTTTGGCGGCGACTATTTCAATCAATGGTGAAGATCCCATTCAATTTGGTCAAGGAGTCCAGCGAACTGTTGTTTGTGATAGTGACATAACGATGACTGCAGATACTGACTATGCGAATGCTGCAAATGCTGTGGGAACATTTACATTAGGCAGTGTTGTATTCAGTGGGATAGATTACGGTTGCGGTTCAAAGAAATTTGAAGTAAATGTTTACGATAACACTGCCAATAGTTCGTCACTTGCCACGTGTATAATCGATTCTTACGCTGCGGCGGATGGAACATCTTGCGGTGCTGGCTCAACGGCAGATCTTACATGGTCTTCCAGTTTTGATAGTGGTAACGTTAATGGCACAGATTTCACTCTGACCGTTGAGTTTGGAGCCTTAAGTTCGAAAATTGATTCAACAAATGTTTACAACGTGACAATTCAATCTTCGTAATTTTAAACTGGCAACTTCAAGACTTCGGCAATTCCTTGACACATAGTCAAATTTCTCGATTGCTAGGCGCCCCATTGGAATGGGAGCACGGCTATCCATCCCGTGATGCGATGACTCTTGTCACCGTTTCAAATGGACAAGGTGAGAAGAGCGTCTTGATTTCTTCACGGGGAATCAGAGTTGTTGATTCGACTGAGTATGTGCTGGCACCGAGAGAACGTGTAATTGCTAAACGAAATCCTGTTAAGGATGCACTGCAAATTTCAACAAAAGTAGCTGGCTGGTTAGTAGTTTCAATTTTACTTTTGTTTACTTGTGCAAATGTCGCTGGATTAGTTGATAGTCGCGTTGTTTTGACTGGTTCGATGATCCCATCAATTAATCCAGGTGATTTAGTCATTTCAGCTTCTCCAACTCGCTTGAAGCCGGATAAAGGTGATGTTGTGATTTATACAGGAAAGAAATTCGATGGAACGACTGTTGCCTCATTTGCTCACAGAATTATCGGGGGAAATGCAGTAAGTGGCTTTGAAGTAAAGGGAGATAACAACCCAAATCCGGATGTTCAAAAACCTGTGCTTTCAGAAATTGAAGGCGTTGTCTTCTTTATAATTCCGTTAGTTGGAAAATTGCTTTCTCCGCAAGTCTTTATTCTCTTATTGCTCTGCGGATTCGGCATCTGGTTGATTGTGGATGCATTCCGCGATGAGGAATAAGTACTTTTCATATTTTCTTCTCTCATTCATCTTTCTTTTTAATGGTGCCAGTGCTGCGATGGCTATGGATATTCCAGAGTTATCTTGGGAACGTGGACGAGAGCAGAGCATTACGCTGGGTGGGGATACGACTTCTGTCCTCTGGAGTATTTCTCTAGAAGGAATGGGTAAATCACTTACCTTTGATCGCAGCTCTTCAAATGAATCTGGTTTCATCGTCTATTCAGTTGATATTCCAGAAAATCTTTCTGTAGGCCGTTATCAAATAATTGTGCGTGGTCCGAATACTCCTGCAACAACAACAGGGTATGTAAACATCCTCGAATCGGTTTCATATGATCCGCTCAGTGATCCTCGTGGGATTGGAATGATTGCAGTTGCGGCATACACATTGCTTGCTTTTTTTGCAGGTAACAGAGACGAATCCTTGAAATCTGAAGAACAAGAAGAAGATGACGAAGAGGCTTCAGCTTTGGGTTCTGTAGACACAAATTATCAAGGTATCAAGATTAAACATCGTGGCCGTGGTGATGAATCGACATTTGTTCGCACAAATTTTGCACGCAAATTAGATGGCTGGCGACATGTGGCTGTTCTGACAACAGCACGCAGGTCTCCATTAACAATGCGGATTTGTGCAGATGGTTCTTACCTTCAAGCAATTATTGGTCCATTTGCGATTGCATTGCCAGCACTTGCTATAGGTGCTGGTGCATACCTTGGTGCAACTACCATTGTTGCAAATTCTTTAATTCCAACTTCGCTTACGTTAGTTTTATTGATCGTTATTTTTGGAATTCTTGATGCCTTTTCAGGATTGTTAGCTTTTATTTCATATGTTCTCGTTGTTTTTATCCGTGCTGGCATAGATGACTTTGCAGATATCCGCACACTACTTGGGTTCTCTCTGTTGCTTTTCACTCCAAGCTTGGCAGCTGGTGCTACACGTCCACTGCGCAGAGCTCGAGAAGATTGGGATATGTGGGAGAGAGTTACTGATTTTCTAGTTTCCACCATTCTGACTACGTGGGCGATTAAATCTATGGTTTTAGCCCTTGATGGCTTTGCTCATCAAAGAACTGAGATTTCAGCACATTCAACTTTAATCGCATCTGTTGGTGGAGCTTTTATTCTTATACGTTATGGGCTAGAAGAGATTGTCAGTCGCTATGCACCAGCCCGCATGGAATACATGACACCAGCAAAGATCGCATCGCAAGTTTTGGACAGTTTCTTAATTACTCAAGCTGTACGTGCCGGACTGTTTGTTTTCTTTATGATTGGATTTTTTGGATTTACCTGGCAGATATTTGTAGCCGTTGCAATTCTTGTGGTTCCCTCTCTGCTTAAGCGTTTTGATTCAAATCTGCCAAACGTTCCATTTCTTTTCCAAATAATTCCAGGTGGCGTTCCAGCTATTGTTGTTATGTCACTAATCAGTTTTGCCTTTAATAATTGGGTGAATACCCTGCCACTTCTTGCAGAAGACAAGACCAAGACCATTGTTCTAATCAGTGCAATTCCTGGGTTAGTAATTGGTCTACTGAAACTATTTGGTCGTTCTGCAAAAAGCGGTGATACGCGTTGGTATCGTCGAGCGAGCATGAAGTGGCTATATAGAACTAGCGGACCACTGATGCTCGCGGTTGCATTGCTCATCACAATCGGGGTGATTCCATGATTCCAAAGGAGTGGGAAGGTAAAAGTTTCTATGAAATTCTCGGAATTATGCGTGATGCCCGTTTTGAAGACATTAGAACTTCATATCGTCGCCTAGTCCGTGCATACCACCCGGATTTAGCGCCTGGTACTGAGTCTCAAGAGAATTTTCGAGCCGTTACATTGGCGTATCAAGTTTTGGGTGATCCAAAATTAAGAGCGCAATACGATGAATATTTCTTCACTGATTCAAGAGAAAATGCTGAGCACTATAGAAAACCTAAGCCGTATATGCGTTTGTTTATTCGGGCTGCCTTATTTATTTTAATTTTGTTACTACTTAAAAATCTTGGTTATTTAGGTACTACAAACATTTTTCAAAATTTGGGCACTTCTCAAACTACGAATTCTGGCGGATCAAATAACAATGAGGTTCTTGCACTAATGGCTGGACCTCAAGGCCCACCCGGTCCTGCCGGAGTAGCGGGTCGTAATGGATTTATTGGAATGAATGGATATCAAGGAACAGATGGTTTACCTGGTGCACCTGGAGCTGTTGGAGCGCAAGGTCCTGCCGGAGTAGCAGGCGAAATTGGGCCAGCAGGTTCAGCAGGTTCAGCAGGTTCAGCAGGTTCAGCAGGTGCAGCAGGCGCGCAAGGATTACAAGGATTACAAGGTTTGCCAGGACAAGGTGTCACTCTTGAACCTATCTCAACTGATGAAGCAGATTGTGATGGTGCAGGAGGAGTTCGAATTATTGGCACAACGACAGCAATTGTCTGCAACGGAACTGGTACAGGAATTATTGGAGCTGGCTATGTCAACGTTGGCGCATGTGATTCAAGTGTGAAAATCTCTCTCGAATCGACATTCAAAAATGGTGAATTTAAAATGTCTGCCATTAATGTGAATCAACTCTCTGGTGCTTGTAATGGCCAAGAGCTCACTGCAATTTTAAAAGTTAAATCAACTTTTTCATCCGATGGCTTAATTCGTAATCACTATATAGCCGGAGATGCCATTCGATGCAGCAAATCCTTAGTTCTAAATCCCGATTCAGGCGTTGATGCAAATAACATTCAATTGGGCTGGCAAGAATGTCAAAACATTACAACTCCCGATGGAGATTTCAGATTGGACGATGTGTATGCCTACGACGTGAGCGCTAGTGCTCGAGGATTATTAATTCAGATTGCGGCGATATGACATCTAGCGAAAAACTACCTGAATCTGCCAGAATTATGGACATGGACGGCAGAGAACTCGAGCCTATTGAGGGTCAACCATTGCCAATGGCTGCTGCGCACGAAAACCCACCACTAGTTGTTGATCTGCCCGAAGGTCAAAAATTAGTTGTTGGAAATTTAGACCCAGGAACTGTTATAGAAGTTGCAACGTGGCGCGGAACTGGCCGTCCTGATTCGCGTACAAATCGACTGATGCTCGGAGTCAGCACGAATGAAGAGGAAAAGTTGCCTCGAAGTCATTCACTTCCTCCAGTTGAGAGTGTGCAACAAATTGAACACTCTGCGCAGGAATATTCTCAAACGATGGCTCAAGAGCGCACAGGGATTATTTATTCGAATTTAAATCCAACTCGTGATGCTGGCCAGATTTCAAAAGTTGAAAATAAGGAAAAGAATTCAAAGAACTATTTGAAGCGCACTTTAATTGCATCAGGAACGGTCTCGACTGTTGCAGTAATCGCATTTGTTCTCTTCGGAGTACTTGGACTTCAATTCGCACATCCAGGTGCGGGCATTGGAACATCTATGGGAACTGCCAATACCTCTGTGGTCTTAATCAGACCTGACGCGGAGTTAGTTGTGGGCAAAAGCGTGCTTTCTGATCTTCCAAACAAGATCGACAACCCAACAGTTGCAGTGGTTGCAGCAGTCAATGACAAAGCCATTTTGCTTGCGACTGATACGGGATATGCGCAAGTTCGACCAGAATTAGTGCGTGGCAATGTTGTAATGCTGCTGCCATTTCTTGGTGCAGTGGCAAATCTACTTGGGAATTAAACTCTAGAAACTCCGCGCCTACCGAGGTATTCCCAAATACCCATTACGCCAAGAATTAAGGCAAAACCGAAGAGCAAATCTTCAGCAGGAGCTGACGCGATTCGCAGTCCAAAAATTGCATCAGGGCTATACATAACAATGTTACGAGAAGTCAGCCACCAATTAGTCAGTAGTTGAAATGGCAAAATAATGGCATACGAAGTCCAGAACGCACGTCGCTTTAAAAGTGGCTGGCTGAACACGAATAGATCTACCGCTATTGCGATGATTGCTGCGGTAATTGCGATCTGGCTATATGTCATAGCGTTGCTTCCAATGCTTGTTTACCGTTGTCACCGCTTCAATTGTCATAAGAGCTGCTAGTGGAATGATGAGGAAAAATAGAAACTCTTCGAGTGGAATATCAAAGGGGCCATAGATACCGAGGATTTTCTCTCGATCAAAAAACCAGTGACCTTGTTTAATCGCGTATGCGTCCCAGATTAAAAACATTAACGCCACAGGAACAATGCTGATAGCTGCTCTCTTGATTCGGCGAAGTACACCAACTTTCAAAATTACTTCAAGCCAGAAAGATCCCACAACGGTAAAGGCCAACATGGCCATATATGAAAACTTGAGCACGTCCAATCTTCTCACAGGATTGTGAGATAGCCTCGACCCATGTTGCGTCGCATATCTGTGATTGTTGTTGCAATTCTTGCCGTTGGTATGGCTCCAGCAACTGCAGCCCCTGTCTATGTTTTTCCTGTCGCAGACTGCAAAGTCAATTATGCGCGTGCCCACCATGATTATCCGGCAACGGATATTTTGGCGAAAAAAGGATGCAAATTTGTTTCACCTATCGATGGCGTTATTGATGAAGTAAATCGCACAGATATGTGGAGTGGCAAAACAAATTTAGGTATTGATCGAGGGGGATTGTATGTCTCTGTCATTGGAACAGATGGAGTTCGCTATTACGGATCACACTTGACCAGTATTGTTAAAAGTATCCAACCGGGCGTACCTGTTAAAGCTGGGCAAATACTTGGAAAAGTTGGTAGCACCGGAAGTGCACGTGGCACATCGCCGCATCTTCACTTTGGAATTTCGTGGCCAACTCCATCACAGCCAAATGTGTGGTGGGTACGACGGGGATCTTTATTGCCGTGGAAATATTTAGATGCGTGGAATGCCGGAAAAGATTTATCTCCCGTTAAAGCTGTTGCAAAACAATTAGCAAAAGTTGGCGAGATTCCGCCAGAGCCTAAAAAATAAAATTAAAAAAATCCCCGGTACTTTCGCACCGGGGATTTTTAGTAAAGCTTGTAAGTGTTATTAGGCAGGATTTACTGCATCGGCCTGAGGACCCTTTGGACCCTGTACGACCTCAAATGAAACTGCCTGACC
>WLRX01000055.1 GCA_009706135.1 Actinomycetota bacterium | reverse complement strand
CTTTTGTAACGTTCAATTGATTTTCCTGAAAATTCATTTCTGTCGTGAACCCAGCGAGGCAAAAAATAGGCAACCCACATTCCGATGATTGCTACATAAATGAGTCCCGAAGCCATGATGTATAAAGATAGAGGGAGAAATCGGACCTATCGGGTATTTGAGTGCCGATTTCGCTCTGCTTTTTTCTTTACTTAACTAAAGGGTTTTCTTTTACGAATGAAAGGTGATCTCGCCAATCGCCATCAATATGTAAGTATCGAGAACGTTCTCCTTCTAATACATAGCCAGCTTTTTCGGCGACCCGACGAGAAGCAGCATTTTCAGGGCGAAGATTAATTTCAATCCGATGAAGCGCTAGGACAGAAAAACCGTATTCAGTCATTAAATTAACAGCTTCTGTTGTGTACCCACGTCCTGCAAATGCACGATCAATCCAGTATCCAATATGAGCACCACGCAGGGCGCCAAGAATTATGCCTCCCATAGATATTTGTCCTATCAAATTATTTTGATGCCATATTGCAAATGAAATAGATCGGCCATCGCGTGATTCACGATTGAGAGTTCGAACCAACCGAAAAAAAGATGGGAGTTCCTTTTGCAAGGACTCGGCATCGCTTCCTGGAATAAACGGAAGAGTTGCTTCCCACGGAGAGAGCCATTCGCGATTTTCAGCGCGCACCTGGAACCATTTTTTTCTATCTCTTAATCGAAGAGGTCTTAAGTATATTTCTGAACCGTTCAGTGTTATCGGCCAGGAATGATTACGCATTTAAATGTATCGCCGCTCAAGTACCACCACGTTTACGGATTCGCCGGCTGCAATTTTTTCATCTTTCTCGCTCAGTGCAATGAAAGAGTTTGCATCGGAAAGTGTCGAAATTTCATCCTGTATGTCCAAGGAGCGAACAGAGCTTGCATCTTCAGAGAGGATTGCGCGGACATATGAACGCGTTCCTGAAGTTGAGGTTATTGCTTTTTCTAGTTTTGCTTTCACTGATGGACGATGAATTGTTGATGCACCGAGCATTGTACGAATCATGGGGCGAACAAAAAGTTCGAATGAAATATATGCGTTGATTGGATCGCCGGGTAATGTCACGACAGGAGTTTTATCAGGACCGATTTGGCCGAAATTATGGCGGCCACTATTTTCAATCGCTAGATCAAGAGTTGTTATGTCGCCCATTTTTTGCAAGGTTCGAGTTATGAGATCAAATGAGTCATCATTGCGTTCACCGCTAATGACAATAAGGTCGGCTCGTACTAGTTGATCTTCAATTACTGCTAATAGTTCTTCTTCGTCATCCGGAATCGAGTGAACGCGATATCCAATGGCCCCAACTTCGCGAACTGCTGTTGTGAGTAACCATGAATTTGTTTCGAACTCTTCATCAGCTTTAAGTTTTTGTCCCGGTTCGACTAAGTCTGGACCTGCCGACAAAATTACAACTCGCGGATGTGGTCGTGTTGGTAAATGATCAAGACCGATTGATGCTGCCAATCCAATTTGTGTGGAACGAATACGGCTATTGGCTCGCAATACTAATCTTTCGCCGGCATAAATATCTTCCGCCAATGTTGCGCCATGCGCATCCAATAATGGTAAATCAAGTGGCTCAAGTAGGTGGCAAATTCCCAGTAATGAACTGAGGAACTCATCAACGCGCATTTGCTCTGCCATAATCACACCATACTTGTAGTAACTAGATTTCTAGGGGATTTGCGATGAAAGATAAAGCACAAATGCGTGAGCGGTATCGCCGCGAAAGACGTGAGGCATTTATCCCTGCGGTTTACACAAATGTGCTTTCAACTCCAGAAGTATTACAGGCCACAACAGTAGCCAGTTATGTTTCGTATGGTCATGAACCTAGTACCACCGAACTAAATCGCGCATTAATAGAATCTGGTAAAACACTTCTGTTGCCACGCGTAAATAAAGATCACATTGATTGGATTTATTGGGATGGCGATGAGAGCAAACTACTAGAAAAGAAAAATATCCTAGAACCCGTGGGTGAAGTGATTTCGGTGCTGCCAACAATAGATGTGGTAATTGTGCCGGCACTTCGAATTGATAGAGATGGTTATCGACTCGGGCAAGGTGGTGGATATTACGATCGCACTCTTCCGAATATGACTGGCTGGAAAATTGCTCTCGTACATTCTGGCGAAGTAACGAGTGAGGTACTGCCTCGTGAAGATCATGACATCGCCGTTGATGCAGCGGCTACCCCCGATTTAATTGTGCGATTTAGAAATAACTAACGAACAGGTAAGTTGCGAGCAATCACAATTCTTTGCACTTGATTTGTGCCTTCATAAATTTGCGTTAGCTTGGCATCTCGCATCATTCGCTCAACTGGATAATCAGATACATACCCATAGCCACCAAGTATCTGTACAGCATCCTGAGTAACTTTCATTGCAACATCGCTGGCAAAGCACTTACTTGAAGCGGAGAAGAACTTTAAGTCTTTTTCCCCATTTTCACTCTTCACCGCTGCTGCATAAGTAAGTTGGCGAGCAGCTTCAATATTCATCGCCATATCAGCCAACATAAATTGAATCCCTTGGAAATCGAAAATAGGTTTTTTGAATTGTTGGCGTTCATGTGCATACGCCGTTGCAATATCTAGCGCACCTTGTGCAATTCCAATTGCTTGTGCAGCGATTGTAATTCTTGTGTGATCTAAGGTGTCCATTGCTAGTACAAAACCCTTGCCAACTTCGCCTACGCGTCGATCATCTGAAATTTCAACATTATCAAAATACACTTCACGAGTTGGTGAACCGCGAAATCCCATTTTTTTCTCTGGTGCACCGAAGGAAACACCAGCATCGGATTTTTCTACCACGAATGCCGTAATCCCCTTAGATCCAAGTGCTGGGTCGGTTTGTGCAATAACGGTATAGAAATCTGAAATTTCAGCATTTGAAATCCATTTTTTACTTCCGTTGATAATCCACGAGTCGCCACTCTTAATCGCTTTAGTGAGAATGGCTGCAGCATCTGATCCTGCTTCAGACTCGGAAAGACAGTAAGAAAAACCTTTACCTTGAGCCAATGGTGTCAGCCATCTTTTTTTCTGTTCAGATGTTCCGCCAAGAATTAACGGCATCGAACCTAACTTGTTGACTGCTGGAATCAGAGAAGATGATCCACATGCGCGAGCCACTTCTTCAATAATTAGTACAACAGCGAGTGCATCGGCACCGTCGCCGCCAAATTCTGTTGGTACATGTGCAGCAAATAATCCAGCTTTTGCTAAGGCTTGTGCGGCTTCAATTGGATAGCGATGTTCCTCATCAACTGCTTTTGCATAGGGAGCAATTTCTTTCTGGGCAAGAGAGCGAACGCTTTGACGAAGTGCTTCGTATTCAGCTGGTAAAGAAAAGAGTGAATCCATTACTAATTCGCCTCCTTATCTCGCTTATTTAGATTATTGAGATACAAGTTGTACTCCGCAAGTTCATCAGGTTGACCAAGTGCTGCCATGCGAGCCGTTTTGCGATCAATGCGCTTTGCTTCATTTGAATCATCGCGCAACCACTGGATGAATGTAGCAACGAGAGCGATAAGAATTGGAATCTCTCCCATCGCCCAACCAATAGCGCCACCAGATTGTTGATCTGCAAGTAAATCAATGGACCAAGGACGTTGAAGCGATTCGAAATATCCACCATCAATCAACGTTGTTGTAGACATGAGTGCAACGGAGAAGAATGCATGAATACTCATTGCAGCAAAGAGAATAACAATGCGTACGATATGGGGCACTTTTCTTGGATTGGGGTCTATGCCAACAATCACATGGAAAAAAAGTATTCCTGCAAGCATGAAGTGGATGTTCATGAATAGGTGCCCTTGGTGACTCTGCATCATTCCGCCAAATAACGATGTGAAATACAGAGCAAAGAGAGATCCGTCAAATATTGCAAGAGCAACAACAGGATTAGTAATTATTCGTGAATATCGTGAGTGTAAAGCTGAAATTAATAATCCACGTACCCCACGTTCCACCCCATCACGAGATTGTGGCAAAGTACGAAGTGCCAAAGTAATTGGAGCACCAAGAACTATTCCGATTGGTGCAATCATTCCCAAAACCATGTGTGCCACCATGTGCCATGAAAAAGCAAAGTGCGCATAAACACCTAGTCCGCCACTTGTTGCAAAATCGATTGCGGAAATACCTAAAGCGAATGAAATAGTCCGACCTACTGGCCATTTATCCCCACGTCGGGCAAGAACAACAACTCCTTTTATGTATAGAGCAACAGCTAAAATTAATAAGCCAATCATCAAAACGTCTGGATCATATGCAAAAAGAATTCCTTTAAATGTTGGTGCATCCGGCATTTTTATTCCTGCCACAGCAAGTGCAGCATTAAATGGTTGTTCTCCACCACGTGCAGGCGGTTGATTAGAAGAAAGCCAAGAGCCAAGTGCCGTTACAAAAATCATGATGGCCGCTTCTACTGAAATCAGGCGAGTCATCGCACCCCAATTAACTGAAGGTTTAGCCGCCAAATGATTTCTATGCTTATATCCGAAGAAAAGCAAAATTGAAGTTAGGGCGACTTTAACTATTACGACATATGCATAACTTGTTGACCAAGCAGCAGCAAAATTTAGTCGAGCACTCGCATTTAATACTCCACTTATAACAACTGCGATTGCTGCCCATAATGCAATATGACTAAACCGGGGTAAAGAAATTTTGCGATCATTTTCATTTAGTAGGGCAATTGCTATTACGCCGCCGACCCAAAACGAGAGCGCAATAACGTGAATGAATAATGAGCCAATCGCAAGTGCGTGCGAACCGCTAGATGCTGAGTGACTTTGAAAAACTGGTGCGGCTATGGCAATAAGTGACATGAGTAAAAGGAGCGCGGTATATCCGGAGGAAGTTAACGCTCGAGATGTTATCGCCACGAATAAAGCGATAGCAGTTTGAAAGAAAAGGTACTGGCCAAGTGAAATTTGAAATATGAAAGATTGCAAAACCGTTGGGTCTAAAACCCCTGAGAGCGGTTCACCCAAAATATTAGCCAATGTAAACAACATATTTAGAAAGCTGCTTAAAAACCAGAGCAGTGCAGAAATCGAAACAATGGCTCGAATTTTCACTCCACTGGTGGAAAGTTTTCCTTCTTTATCTAAAACCAGAAAAGCGAGGGCCAGTAGTGCCCCAATAGTTACAAAACTTGAAAGGGTTGAAAAGAATTTACTGGCTGTAACCAGTGCAGAAATCATCTCTCTTTAAATATCTTTCGTGCGTACAGGGAGAGTAGAACAAGAACGAAGAATGCAACTACAAGCAACCCAATAACAAAAGCGTTCGTTCCCCAATTACTCACTTCAGCTTTTGGAGTAGTGCTTTCAGTTGGAATTGGCTGCGGTGTAGTAATCTCACTTGGAGCCGCAAAAGTAAATCTGAATGAACCTTCGAGCGGAACATCATTTTCTGCAAAAAGTGCATATGTGACTGTGTAAACGCCTGCAACTTTCAGAGTTTTTAAACCAATGACCGCACTTGCTCCATCAATTGCAAGTACACCGTCATCAACACGTTTGCCTTGAGGGTCAGTTACTTCCATTGAATTGCCGGCGTCGATAAGAGGAAGTTGGCCTGTAACGCTGACAGCACTTGGTGCAACATTCACAGTTGCACCACTCATTGGATTAGTGGCTGTAAGTGAATTAGCACTTGCTGATGGAGAAGCGATAAAGAGCGCAATTATTGCAACGCTCAATTTCCGCTTGATCTTCATTATGCTCCCCCTTTTCGCGACTGTAATTCGCATCTATCTTCCCACTTCTTTAGACTTGGTATCTACCCCTGAAGAGTAAAAATAGCTAGAAAGGAATAGTCAGATGCCTACATATCAATATGCGTGCGCTGACTGTGACCACCAATTTGAGGCTTTTCAATCATTTTCCGAAGCCTCGCTGACAACCTGCCCTGAATGTAAGGGCGAAGTTAGAAAGATTTATTCTGCAGTCGGCGTTGTATTTAAAGGTTCTGGTTTTTATAAAACAGATTCTGCAAAATCAAGTACTGCTAAAACTCCAACACCAACCCCTGCACCAGCACCAAAAACTGAATAATTAACTTTCGTGATGCGGCGGCTTATCCGCTTTTATTTCAGCTTCGCGACGTGCATCTTCAAGAGCTTGTTCGTGATCTATTTCATCCGTTGTTATATTCGGCAAGATCTCGCTCATACCTGACCCTATCTCTTAATTCCGAGTGCAAGTTCTACTGCATCGAGGGCGGTTTCAAAATTTTCAGATTCTAAGTGTCCGCCAATTATTAAACTTGTAGTTCCGTG
>WLRX01000054.1 GCA_009706135.1 Actinomycetota bacterium | reverse complement strand
TGATTTCTTCATTGGTTGCGTGGTTAGTAATTGTTACCTTGGTGCCAAATTTTTCTTCAAACTTCGCAGGCAAATCTTCTGGGTTGTATGCAGCCCAGTTGCTGACAGTTAACGTTTGCAAGCTGAGATCTGCATTTGGATCAAGTGCGGTAGCACCTGAGTCTGAACTGCTACATGCAGTAAGTCCGAGCAATAGTCCGGCGACTGCCGTTGCGGCCATCGCTGTACGTGAAATTCTCATGAAGTTCCTCTCAAGAAAAGCACCCGCACTGGGCGCAAGAATTATTCCTACCATAGAGAAAAATGCCGATATTTTCTATAGCCGCAGCGAAAAATCCTGCCTTGTTTACAACTTCGGCCCTGTGTTGTTGGATTAGCCCATGACTTCGCAAAAATTAACGATTCTTTTTATGCCTGAGTCCGCCTACGGCCCAACCAACCAATGCGTTGGTATTGGATACCGCCTTCTAAAAGCTGGCCATCGTGTGGTCTTTGCAGCCGAAGCTTCTTGGGAAGGCAAGTTAAAGGCGCTCGGCTTTGAAGAAGATCTAGTTAATTTAGCGCCGCCGGCACCTGCCGATTCAGACGCAGACCCTGGACAATTTTGGACGGATTACATTCGCGATACCTCACCAGAATTTCGTAAACCAACTATTGAACAACTTGAAACTTTCATCAAACCAACATGGCAAGCACTCATTGATGGCGCAATGTATTGCGAGCCTCAATTGCGCGAGATAATTAAACGAGTAAATCCAGATGTCATAGTTGAAGACAATGTTGTTACCTTTCCTGCGCTTTTAACTGCAGGTAAACCATTTGTGCGAATCGTTTCTTGTAATCCACTTGAAATGAAGGGGCCAAAAGTTGCTCCAACCTATTCAGGCTATGCCGCGAATGATTCAAGTAATTGGGATACATACCGCGCCGAATACAAGCGCACTCATCATGAAATGTGGTCAGCATTTAATTCATGGGTACAGGAACAAGGCGCACCTGCCCTTCCGGAACTTGAATTCATCCACGAATCAAAAGATGCAAACATGTATGTATTTCCAGAAGTGGCCGATTACATTAAAGATCGTCCACTTAATTCAACATGGACTCGCATTGATTCAAGTGTTCGCGAAACAGATGGCAAATATGAGATCCCTGCTGAAGTTGCAAATCGTCCAGCCGAATCCAAGCTTATTTATCTATCCCTTGGCTCTTTAGGTTCTGCCGATGTTGCCCTGATGAACCGTTTAACGGAAGTATTAGGAAAGACCAAGCACCGTTACATCGTCAGCATGGGGCCACAACACGAACAGATCAAATTGGCCTCCAACATGGTCGGCTCTCAATTCTTGCCACAAATTAACATTATTCCTCAAGTTGATTTAGTTATTACACATGGTGGCAACAACACGACCACCGAAGCGATGCATTATGGAAAGCCAATGATTTTGCTTCCACTTTTCTGGGATCAATATGACAACGCACAACGCATGCACGAACTTGGTTTCGGTGTTCGCCTTGCGACGTATGCATTCACTGAAGCAGAAATGAATAGCGCTCTTGATTCACTATTAAGCGATGCAGCACTCGGTAAGAAAATGCGTGAAAATGCTGCGCAGATCCAAAGCCGAGATGGACTCGGCGTGGCATCTGCTCTTATTGAAAAAGTAGCACTCGCTCACAAATCTAAATAAGTATGCATCTTTCTAAGGCGCAGTGCCAGCAGCTGCTGCCGCAAACGCGGGCTGAATTAATAAATGCTTGTTCAGATGTATCGGTCGATTTTCCAATTTCAGATTCCGCAGGAGTTCTTGTTTTCGAATCAGGAAATAAAAGCTTCGTTGCTCCTTATGTAAAAAACAAAGAGATTCGACGCGCCCATTCAAAGGATGCCGTAACAGCTCAACTATTGAGTAATCCACTGCCCAACGGTTTACGGACGACATTGCAGAGTGGTTCTTATTCACAGGAGCGATTTATCTCAGTAGATCAGAGCAATGAGTCTGTAATTCTGGATGAATCCATCATCGTTAAGTGGCAACTCACTGCTCAGAAATCACTAGGTGCACACAAAGAAGAGATACTCACCGAAAATGGGTTTGCCCACTTGCCAGAGTTGCTAGGCAATATCTATTGGGACGAAAAATTGTTAGCCAGCGTAAATAAATACATTCCAGGAACAACTGATGGTTGGACTTGGTGTGTGGATAAAGCAAAAGCGAACGACCTTGGTCCCTGGCTAGTTAACTTGGCACACTTAACTGCAGAAATGCATCACTGCCTTGAAGGTTTGATTCATGGAGATTTTCATGTGGGCCAGATATTGAAAACGAGCCAGAGCGATCAACTCTGGGTAATTGACTTTGACGGTGATCCACTTGCATCTTCGCAAGAAGCAATTGATCCACTTCGTGACGTGGCAAGTATGTGTGCATCTTTTTTCCACGTGGGAGCTGTCGCGATCAAATACGGCGCAGATCCATCGGTAATCAAAGAGTGGATAGTGCAAGCCGAATCAATCTATACAGCAACATATTTTGAAGGAAATGCATTTGATATCAAGGCTCTCCATTCTTTGATGCGCTCCCTTGAGAACCGAGAGTTAAAGTACGCAGATAAATTCTTACCTCAATGGCGTTATGCCCCTGAGTTTGCCATCGGTTATATGGAAGAGTTGCACTATGGATCCAGTTAAATTCGGCGAAGACTTGGCTCGCAAAGCAGACCTTGCGCACGAGCTATCAACTCAGAAGTTTCACTGGCCAGATCTTTCGGGTCAATCACTTGTCTTTATGGGCATGGGTTCTTCCGCATTTGCCGCACAGTCAATGGTTACCAAACTTCAAGCGTGTGGATGTAATGCAACATTTACCCTTTCTAGTAATCCCACTCCTCCGCAATCCAGCACAGAAAAAACTCTTATTGCAATTTCTGCGACAGGAAATTCTGTAGAAACAAATGCTGCCTTTGACGCAGCATCTGGATATAAAGAAAAAATCTGGCTCACAAATGCCGCCGCACGCGGCTCACAAAGTGTTGCCATGAATGCTGGAGAAGAAACTGGCGGGGTTGCATCCCTTTCTTATTTAGCGACACACGTTGCTTTATTGCGCTTATTTGAATCACTCGGTTGCATCACTGGATTGGAAAAATCAATTGATTTAGCAGCCGTTGCAATTGCAGATATTTACTCTCGCAAAGATGCTTGGTTACCTGAAATGATGAATCACATTAAATCTCCTGCCGGTTCGTATTACATCGCACCTGCTGATCGACTCTGTAGCGCACAACAGAGCGCATTGATGATGCGCGAATCGCCACGATTGCCATCGGTTCCTTGCGAAACTGGCGACTGGAGCCATATTGATGTGTATCTGACTAAGACTCTTGATTATCGTGCGATTTTATTTCCTGGTTCTATTTGGGAGGACCAATTGTTTAAGTGGACGCAAGAGCGAGGGTCGAAGGTGCTTACTATCGGATTTGATCATCCTCATGCAACGACATCGCTGAGATATAAAAACGATTCGGATCCTCTTGTGCGTTTACTTGCTGAAACAACTTTTGCTGAAATTCTGGCCCAGCATCTCTGGGTTACAACTTGATCATGTATTGAACGTAATCATTGTTTTTCGTAATTGAGTCATACAAATAACGCGCAGTTTCATTGCCGGCTTTGGTCTGCCAATACATACATCCAGCGCCCATAGCGATTGCCTGTGCTTTGACGTGATCAATCAATGCTCGGCCAACGCCTTTGCCACGAGCTTCGGGAAGAGTAAATAAATCTTCAAGGTATAACTCGCCCACTTCTTCCCACGTTGATTGACGCAACATTGCATGAGCGAAACCAAGAATCTTTCCATTTTCTTCTGCGACAAATCCAGTGAATACATGACTGTCATCAAAGAATCTTTGCCATGTTAGATCTGTTGTTTCATCTGGCAGGGAGGTTTCATAGAAAACTAAATAAGCCTGCCACAGCGGATTCCACTGCTGCCGATCTGATTTTTCTAACTTACGTATTTTCACGTGGAGGTTTTTTCTTAAATAATTTTCGTGGGTCAGCTTTTCTTGCCTCGTGCTTTGTGCGCTCTAATAAACGTTCCGCCCATACAAATTCACCAGCTAGGACAAGTAGGCCTGCAAAAACAAAAGGTAAGGTGAATGGACCAGGAAGAACAATGAGCAATCCACCAATCACGATGAGGGTTCCACCGATTACAAGGACGATTACCTGTCTCACCGGCTTGGGAACACTTTTCCATGCTTTGCGAAGTGCCATGTTCCTATTGTATTTGTAGAAAGACTCCCATGCGAATAGTTTTGCCTTATGACACGAGTGGCTGCTTGCCAGATCTCATTGAGTATTGAAAACCCTGCAGGCAATATTTCACATGCAAATCAAGGGATAGCCGAAGCAATTTCACATGGTGCTCAGATTATTGTCTTACCCGAATTAACAAACTCAGGGTATGTATTTGCTTCCGTTTCAGAAGTCCAAGAAAGAAGCACCACCCTTGATGGTGAAATCATCAAACAATGGTGTGAGACTGCAAAAGATAATGATGTTGTCATTATTGCGGGCTTAGCCCTCTCCGTTGATTCACGCTTGTATAACGCATCTGTAATTATCGATAAGAGCGGACTCCTTGGTTGGTATGCAAAAGCACATCTCTTCGGAGAAGAGCATCAATTCTTTAAATCTGGAGAAAAGCCACCGCTAGTTGTAAACACAGCACATGGTCGCATTGCAACGATGGTTTGCTACGACGTTGAATTTCCTGAGTGGGTTCGACTTGCAATGCTTGATCGCGCTGCGCTTCTGGCAGTACCAACTAATTGGCCGAACTTAGGCCAGCTCATCCATGGAACGCCGATGGAAGCTGTACGCGTGCAGGCTGCAGCCTCCGTTAACAAAATGGTTGCAGTAGCCGCAGATCGCTCTGGTCCTGAACGTGGTCACTCATGGGTTTCATCTTCTGTGATCACAGATTTTGAAGGCAACATCAAAGCAATTGCCAATCGCGAATCAGAGGATGACGTGCAGGTATTAGTAGCAGATGTGCAATTACCAACTGATACATCAATTACGCCAAAAAATGATGTGCGCAAAGATCGCCAACCTGATTTATATAGCGGAATCCTAAAATACTAAGGAAAATATGCGCGAAGTAATTACTCACATCAACAAAGGTTTGGATTCTCCGGCTCGAGTATTGCCCGCCGAGCGCACACCACTTCGAATCGCTCTCATCCAAGAGCCGTGGCATGGCAGCGTTGAAAAACAAAAAGCGGAAATTACCGCAGCTGTGCAAGCGGCAAGTGAGTTTGCACCTGACTTAATTGTTCTGACCGAACTTTCTTTGTATCCATATGCATGTACGCGTCCAGATGCACAAGCAGATTTTGTACCAGAGCATCTAGATGGCATGAGTGTTTCATTTGCTGCCGAACTCGCACAATCATCTGGCGCGCACGTTCTTATTTCACTCTATGAAGATGCAGGCGAAAAGCAATACAACTCTGCCGTCACAGTTGCTCCAGATGGCGGCATTGTCTTAAAGACTCGTAAAACTCACATTCCAGTCACTGCTGGATACTATGAAGATAAGTACTTCTCACAAGGTGACTCAACGCCAACAGTTGTGAAAATTAAGGATGCATCAGTTGGAACACCAACATGTTGGGATCAATGGTTTCCAGAGCTTGCACGTGAATATGGATTAATCAATAGCGACTTACTCTGTTATCCAACTGCAATTGGCTCGGAGCCTGATCACCCAGATTTTGATACTGAACCACTCTGGCGTCAAATGATGGTGGCTCACGGTATTGCAAATGGATTATTTATCGCAGCTGTTAATCGCACTGGGACAGAAGATGGAATAACTTTCTACGGTTCTTCTTTTATTAGCGATCCATATGGTCGCATCCTGGCCCGTGCAGGCAAGAGCGGTTCGGCACTTCTTGTGGCCGACCTTGACCTTGACCAAAAACGTGACTGGCTTACACTTTTCCCATTCTTTAAAACACGACGCCCATCTATGTATAAGCAAATCAATAAGTAAAGGAAAACAATGACACGTACGCTCTTTACGAATGCAACCTTCTGGCCAGGACAGGTAAAAAGTAAAACTTTTGGTGCAATGTTGGTAGATGGACAAAAAATTGTGGCTGTCGGTGATGATGCACAAAACGCTGTTCACGATAAGAAAGTGGACTTAGGTGGTGCTTTCGTTTCGCCATCATTTGGCGATGGTCACTGCCACCCAATCTTTGGTGGTCGCCAACACTTTGGACCACAGGTAACAGATATTGCAAGCGTCGATGAAATCCTTGCTGAAGTAAAACGATTTGCTGCAGCTAATCCAGATTTGCCGTGGATCATCGGTGG